>JAZURZ010000131.1:0-2710 GCA_045606465.1 Clostridia bacterium
CCCATAAAGCCTTAAAAAACAAAAGCTTTATGGGATTTTTATTGTTTTTTTAAAATATTATTTTCTAATTACAATGTTATCGGCTGATTTTACAATACAATCACTAGGATAAACCCCTCTTAATGATGTCAGAGGATAAACTGATGTGCCTTTGCCAATAACTGTTCCGGGATTAAGAACACAGCCGCAGCCTATGTCGGCATTATCTGCTAAAATTCCGCCAATTTTTCTAAGACCTGTTTCATAGTCTTTATCGCCATGAATAACCACAGGCTTTCCGTCAGATTTTAAATTAGAACAAATTGAGCCTGCACCCATGTGCGCATGATTGCCAAGAATGGAATCTCCGACATAATTATAGTGCGGAACCTGCACCTTCTCGAGCAAAACGCAGTTTTTAAGCTCTGATGAATTTCCGAGCACACAATTTGAGCCTGTAATGACACTTCCTCTTATAAATGCTCCGGGTCTTATTTGCGTGCCTGAACCGATTATAGCAGGTGCCTCTATTGTTGCAGTGGGCGAGATTTGGACATTTTCTCCAACAAGTACACCATCGGCAATTTTTTTAAATCCAGGGAGCCCTTTTTTTACGAGTTCATTTATATAGTCCTTAATTTTAGGCAGCATTTCCCAAGGGTATTCTGCTGAGGAAAACAAATCGCAAAGGTATGTGGTCCTGCAATCAAAAAGCTGAGAAGTTTTAACGAATTTATTCAACGTTATGTCCCCTTTCAATAATTACATTTGCAATTTTGTCTGCATATTCAACGCAGAGTTCTTCGTTTTCGCTCTCAATCATTATGCGTATAACGGGCTCGGTGCCGCTCTGACGAAGAAGGGCTCTGCCTTTTTTGTTTATAAGCTTTTCTACTGCATCAAGCTCTTCTAAAACCTTCTCATCTGCCAAAACTGCAGCTTTATCATTAACTCTGATATTCTTTGTGTATTGAGGATAGAGCTTTACAGGTTCTGCAAGCTTTGAGAGGGCAGATTTCTTGTCGCACATTTCCTCTGCAATCATAATAGCAGTTAAAAGACCGTCGCCGGTAGTTGCATATTTTTTAAGAATAATATGTCCCGACTGCTCGCCGCCGAGTGAATAGTCATTGTTTTGCATACATTCATAAACAAAGCGGTCGCCAACTGTGGTTTGAACACATTTAATGCCTGCCTCTTCCAGTGAAGAAAATAATCCGCTGTTAGACATAATTGTTGCTACAATAGTGTCGTTATTAAGCATGGAGCGTGACTTTAATCTCTTTCCGAGAATATATAGCATTGCATCTCCATCTACAACCTTTCCATTTTCATCAACTGCGATGCAACGGTCGGCATCTCCATCGAAGGCAAAACCAACGTCAAGATGTTGCTCACGTACAAGCTTGCAAAGATTTTCTATGTGCGTTGAGCCACAACCATTATTTACATTAAGACCATCAGGAGTTGCTCCCACAACAACGGTCTGAGCACCCAATGCACCAAAGACAGACCTTGCAATCATCCAGGAGGCGCCATTTGCGCAATCAAGACCGATTTTTAAATTTTTATAGGAATTTGATGCAAGTGAAATCAAATATCCCACATAACGGTTTCTTCCTGCAACGTAATCTACAATGCAACCGATGCGTTCTCTGCAGGCAAGAGGCAGGTCAGGGGTTGAAACTCCCAAAGCCTTCATATTGCCATCTATATATGCTTCTATAAGAGCAGTGGTATTGTCATCAAGCTTTTCGCCATAGCGATTTATAACCTTTATGCCATTATCATAGTAGGGATTATGTGATGCAGTAATCATGACACCGCAGTCAAATTCATCTTGTCTTGCAACATAAGAAACGCTTGGAGTGGTTGTAACATGAAGCATGCATGCATCGGCACCTGACGCGGTTATACCGGCTGCAATAGAATATTCAAGCATATAGCTGGAACGACGTGTATCCTTACCGATTACAATGCGGGGACGATATCCTGCTTTGGTGCAGCCTGAAAGTTCAGATGCAAAATACCAGCCCAAAAATCTTCCTACCTTGTATGCTTGCATAGAAGTAAGATTGAGGTTTGCTTCGCCTCTGAAGCCATCTGTTCCGAAATATTTATTTTTGACAGGTTCGTCAGAAGAACTTGTGCATATTGCTATTTTGTCATGTAAAAGCTCATCTGTAGATATATCAAATAACTCGCAAAGCTGTAATACCTTGTCGATTTGGGGAAGAGCCTGATCCATTTCCCACTTTGAAACAGATTGTCTTGAAACTGAAATTTTTTCGGCAAGCTGCTCCTGGGAAATATTTGCCTCTGTGCGAAGCTTGTAAATCTTTTCACCGATTGTCATTATAAAAATCACCTTTCCTTATTTTACTACAAAGTAAATTATCTGATAAAAATTATCTGATAATAAGTATATCCAACTTTACATAAAATATCAACCAACTAAGGTTTGAATTTAATGCAACCGAAAGTTGCGAAAAAATTAAGATTTTTTTGTCAAAATAACATTGAAAATAATAAAAACGCTTTAAAAATGCAAATTAGAGTTTACAAAACTACAAAAGGCGCTTAATGAAATATATGGAAAAAGTTTAAGTTTAATGATAGAAATTAAAAAAAAACAACGCACAATTTACTATTTTGATTTTATCATAATGAAATAGAAAAAGCAATTAAAAAAGATTTAAATTTTTTAAAAAATATAGATATTTATTTTGAT
>JAZURZ010000132.1:0-3218 GCA_045606465.1 Clostridia bacterium
CATGGCTACGATCCGACTTAGTTACAAGACCCGCACCGCATTGAACTGCCGCATTAGAACAAAGAGCTATAGCTCCTGTCATTCCGGGTGACGCTCCTGATATTAAGACCTTGCCATAATCTCCTTTATGGGAGTTGTCCCATCTTTTGGGAAGAAGGGAAGATGCAAAAGTCTCATCAATTATATTTATATCTATATTACAAGAGTCTATAATATATTCAGGAATGGAAATATTTAAAACAATAACATCTCCTGCATATTCTGCTCCGGGATAAAGCAAAAGACCACGCTTGTAGGCTGCAAAGGTTACAGTTATGTCGGCTTTTATTGTTGATGATGAAACCTCGCCGCTGTCTGCATCTACTCCGCTTGGAATATCCACCGATAAAACCTTTTTTGCGTGTTTATTTATTGCATCTATAACCTCTGATGCAATTCCTGAAATTTCGCCATGTATGCCTGTTCCGAAAATGGCATCTACAATTAAATCCTGTCGTGAAATATAAAAATCAAGAGGGGAATCGTCGCAAATTTCAATTATTTTAACATCAGTTTTTTCTAAAATATCATAATTAATAGATGCGTCTTTTGAAAAGACAGTTCCGCACACCAAGAAAACTTCAACTAAATATCCTCGCATACTTAAAAGACGTGCGATGGCAAGCCCGTCGCCGCCATTGTTCCCTCTGCCGCAGAAGATGCCTATATTTTTTACATTAAGCTTTTCGATTTCAGATACGCATGAAAATGCGGCATTCTCCATTAAAATTATGCTTGGTATTCCGCCAATTTCTGTTGCACGATAGTCAATTTCACGCATTTGCGATGCAGTACATACCTTCATGAAAAATCTTCCTTTCAAAAATTCAATTTATTTTTTTCTGCTTTTCCTGAATTCTGTAGGAGTAAGACCAGTGTTTTTCTTAAAGCTTCTTATAAATGTATTGCGGTTGTTAAATCCCACCTCAACAAAAATATCGTTTATGCTCTTATTTGTTTCACATAATAAAACCTTGGCTGCGTTTATTCTTAAGGCTGCAAGATAATCAACAAAGTTAACTCCCAATTTGTCCTTTATAAGCTTGGAAAGATATTTCGGGGTGGTGTTAAAATTATCAGCGATGCTGTCAAGACCTATGTCTTCACTGTAATTATTTTCCATATATGATATAATAGCCTGAATATCAACCCTTGATGTGCCTGCGCTCATATAAGAGCTTATAGCCTCAATGTATTTAATCAAAGCATCATGTACCTCGGGCATAGGCTGCTTAATTATTTCAGTTATCATATGAAAATCGCCGCTGTTTTCAGTGTCATAAGAAATGTTTTTCATTCGCATAACCTTGAAAACGAGATTTAAAAGCTGAATATATAATTGCATAAGAGCGGTAGAGCTTATGTTATTGGAAACATTGTTTTTCAAAATTGCATCAATTAAATCGGTAGCATCCTTGGTACGTCCAAGGATTAAGTGATTTAAAAGTGCATTTTCATCATTCATACTTAGAATGTATGTAGAAGATTTTTCTCTTTCCTCATCATTATAAAGTCTAAGATGTGTAAGCCCGACGAAGGTAGAAACCGAATTTACTGCCTCATGGTGCGATTTTTTAAGTCCTTCTAAATTGGGATATATTCCCCCGATACCTATTTTAAGAGTCATATATTCCTTGTCAAAATCCATTGCTTTTTGAAAATCTTCAAGAATTCCCATAATTTTATTTAAGTCAAAATCGTCAGGTAAATTGAGAAGAACATAAAGAGTGTCAGCTTCACTTGGGATTATATAAGCATCATAAAATTCACCGAATGATGAAGAAATTATGTTGTGAATTCCTATTTTAATTGCATTGTATTCAGAGTTGTTATAAAGGTTATAAAACATATCTGTAGGGCGCAGTTTTATAACAATTGAACAAAAATTTTCATGCTTGAAACTGACAGGTAAATCGGAGTCGTCGTGAGGAATATAATGCTCATTGGAATTGAGCAGATTAATCAAAAAACGCTCCTGAATCAAAGGCAATGCCTTTGAAACCTCGTTTGAAAGATTTGTATTAGAGTCAAGGGTTTCCTGAATTGAGGCATGCAATCTTTTTAGAGTGTCAATGTCATCTTCATCCGAGGATGAAGAATTTTTAAACAATGACGCAAGATTTTCTATTGGTGTATATATCTTTTTGGTGCTGAAATAGGTTATTCCGAGAAGTGCTATGAGTTCAATAAGACCTAAAAGGATAATAAAATATGTAATTTTAGGCATATTGTTGTTTATGTCGCTGTAGGGTACAAGTGTAACATAGTAATATCCTAGAATGGAATTTTCTGTAGAATATGAAATAACCAAAGTTTTTTTGTTATTTACAGAACAATCAAAAACAGATGATGTATCGGAAAAAATTGTGTCATAAAAATTTTCATCAAGAACAGCATCAAAATTATTATTTTCATTAAATATATTTCGGTTTTTGCTATTCAACACTAAAAATGTACTATTTTCAGTAAGTTTTGTTTTGTTGGCATTAATAATTATTTGTGATAGGTTTACATTTACAACTATCAGGTCAGAGGAAGCCGCTTTTGTTATGCCAAAAACTATAGGAATAATAATTTTGCTTGAGGTGGGAGTGCTAACCAAAGATGGAGCGAAAATGCTTTTTGTTGTAACTTTGTCAGAAGAGGGTGACGCATAAAAATCCCAATACATTTTGTCATATTCTGCATAGCAATAATCATTATAAAAATAAACCGAAGAATTAAAACAAGATGTGTCGGAATAAACAAGGCGGTTGTCCCTGTCATACAAAAAGATGCTGTCTATAAAAGGATTTTTTTTGCTTACCTCCGAGAGAGTAAGAGCCGACTTTGAAAAAAAATCTGCTTTTTCTTTTGTTGAAGAGAAGTTGTTTTCGTCCATATCATTAATAAGAAATTCTATGAGTGTATCAATGTTCTGAACAGACAACTCACTTTCATTACATATAGATTCCAATTTGGTCAGATAGTTGTGCTTTACAAACTCCTTGTAATTTTCATTGTATGAATATGTACTTATAAAAGAAAAAACAAAGATTATCAAAACGGGGAAGAGAATAAGTACATATGTTTTAAAAAAGGCATCATCACGAAATTTTTTTAACAATCGTGCAAATTTATTCATTATAATTTACCATCTTTCTATTAAAAATAAAATATCAATCAAAAAAAATTACAAA
>JAZURZ010000133.1:0-2345 GCA_045606465.1 Clostridia bacterium
TTGATGGTTTTGCAAAGGTTGTTAAGGTTCCTCAGACACGCTTCTATACCAGAATTGACCTTTTGGACGGAAAGTCATCAGATGAGCTTGATGGCGGCTACAAAAAGTCAACAGATGGTAATGAAATTAACTTTATGATTATCCACAAGGATGCAATTGTAAAGATAGACAAGCATGTTGTAAGTGACGTGATTGCTCCTTCTTCAAACCCAAATGCCGACAGCTATATTTTGAAATATAGAAAGTATGGCGAGGTAGATGTTATAAAGAACAAAAAAGCAGGAGTGTATTTGTCTTATAAGGGATAAAAGGGAGTGAGTTATAAATGGCAAAGCAAATAGGAAAATCCTACGGAAAGTCAAGCAGAAAGCCAAACGAAAAGCCAAACGAAAAGCAGGCTGAAAAGACAAAAGAGGGCAAATAAATATAAAGGCGGTGTAAGCAATGTTTTTAAGCTATGAGGAATATATATCATATGGCGGTGGACTTGATGAAGCCGCCTTTAACCTTTATGGATATGAGGCGCAAATGAGGGTTAGTGCTGAAACACATAATAGAATAAAAAATCCGTCTGAGGCTGTCAAGCGTTGTGTTGCAAGACTTGCTGATATAATAAAAAGCTCTGATGTTGGCAAAGAAACTGTTACATCATGGAGTAATGATGGGGTAAGCCAAAGTATAAAAAATATATCCTGCGAGGATTATGAGACCCAAATAAAAAAAGTCTTGCACGATTATTTAATAAGCGAGGTCGATGACAATGGAGTGCCTTTGTTGTATCTGGGGGTAGAGTGCTATGATTAATCCTACATTTAAGGATACAATCACTATATATCATCAGCATAGGTATCTTGACGAGGAAAACAAAAGAAATGTTACCGAGTGGATAAGGACCGTGCATAAAAACTGCTATTTTGGCACTCATAGCGCCGAAAGCCTTAACGGGAATGTGTTATCATTGGCAAATAGTTATATTGCAAGGATACCTTACAATGGCGCACATTTCAATATAGCAGCAGGAGATATTGTGATTAAAGGAGAGGTCATGGATATAATTTCCGACACTCAAGGCAGCAGAACCTCAGATTTATTAAATAAGCATAAACCAGACTCCTTTACTGTGCGAGCTGTTGTCGATAATTCGAAGATACCGCAAGCGGCACACTATAAGCTTGCAGGAGTGTGATATTATGAGAGTTTCTGCAAAAATACAAATTAACGAACAAAAACACATTTTGGCAATGCAGGACGACGCTTTTTGGCTTTATGCTGCCAATGAATGGTGGAAGCTTGTTACACCATATGCTCCAATGGAAACAGGAACTACGTCGGAAATGGTGGAAGTAAGACCTAAGGAATTTGAATACTTGTCTCCCCAAACTCATTATCTTTACAAGGGCGAGCTGATGGTTGACCCTGATACAGGGAGCTCGTGGGCAAGGCAGGGCGCAAAAAAGGTTTATACAGGCAAAGAGCTTAACATCAGCAAAGACCGTCACCCTCTTGCCTCAAAGGAATGGGACAAAGCTGCCGAGCCTTTTCAAAAGCCAAAGCTTGCAAGAGCCATGCAAGAGTATATTGACAGTGGGAGGTTGAGCTTGTGAACAAATATCAGGCGGTTATGGACTTAATAAGCACATGCCCCTTAGTAGGGTATGACGCTTATTTTAATTTTATAGATGAAACACATAATGACAACAATACATCATTGGTGACTGTCCCTTATGGAACGCTTGTGAAAAAGTATGTGGACGGTGACAGCTTGAAAAAATTTCAATGCGAGATAAGACAAGTAAAGCCGATGTCAAGATATTCAAACACATCGGAGAATATTGAACAAATGCAGATAGTTCAAGAGTTTCTCGATTGGATAAACGAACAAGGGAAAGACGGAAACTTCCCTGATTTTGGCGAGAAATGCGACATACAAGCCATGAAGACGCCAGATGGAGTTGATTATCCATCAATAGCAGGAATAATGGATAACACAGCATTGTATGCATTTCCATTTGAGATTTTATACATAGAAAGGATGTAATAATATGATTAAGAGAAGTGATAAAAAAGCATTTTATGGAATACCTGGAGCGAGTGGCGGAGCTGCAACATTCACCCGCATGAGACATTTTTCAGAGCTTTCCATAAGCAAAAATCCAGGTGAATACACTCGTCAGTATGTAGATGAGGCAACAGAAAGAACAGACGTAATAAGGTATTCTCCCTCAATGTCATTTAATTTTGATGACCATAAAAATGACGCAGTTTTAAAGGACATTGTAGAAATTATAGACAAAGAAAAGCTTGGAGTGGACGCACAAAGAGAGATTATACAGGTTGATTTTTCA
>JAZURZ010000134.1:0-5859 GCA_045606465.1 Clostridia bacterium
GAACAAGTGAAGAGATAAGAGTGAAGAGTGAAGAGTTGTGGTGGTTTTTCGCCTTTTGCGAAAAACAGAATTAAAAATGCTGATAAACCGTAAGCTTTGATTTTGTGGATTTTATCACATAAACCGTAAACTTCGATGACGCGATGTTTATTCAATGATTTCTTCATTGAATGAACAAGTGAAGAGGTAATAGTGAATAGTGAAGAGGTATGGTTGTTTTTCGCATAAAGCGAAAAGCAATATAAAAATATACAAAGTGTAATATAGAAAGGAAGTTTTATTATGGAAATAACAAAGGATATTGTCTATATTGGGGTGAATGACCACGAGATAGACCTTTTTGAGGGACAGTACGAGGTTGAAAATGGAATGTCATATAATTCTTATGCAATTATGGACGAGAAAATTGCAATCATGGACACAGTTGACGCACGTTTTACTCATGAATGGCTTGACAACATTGAGGGAGCTATCGGCAAGAGGGAGCCTGACTATCTCATAATTCAGCACATGGAGCCTGACCACTCGGCAAACATTCACAATTTTATGAATGTGTATAAAAACACAAAGGTTGTGGCAAGCCAGAAAGCATTTGTTATGATGAAGCAGTTTTTCGGCACTGATTTTGCTGACCGTTGCATTGTTGTAGAGGAGGGGGATACCCTTTCGTTAGGAAAGCATAACTTAACCTTTGTTACAGCGCCGATGGTACATTGGCCTGAGGTTATAGTAACTTATGACAGCTTTGACAAGGTTCTTTTCTCTGCTGATGGTTTTGGAAAGTTCGGAGCGCTTGATGTAGAGGAGGAATGGGCTTGCGAGGCAAGAAGATACTATATTGGCATTGTAGGAAAATATGGGGCACAGGTTCAGAACTTGTTAAAAAAGGCAGCAGGGCTTGAAATTGAAGCTATTTGTCCTTTGCATGGCCCTGTATTAAAATCCAACCTTGAGTATTATATAAATCTTTATAATATATGGTCATCATATGCAGTTGAAACAGAGGGTATTGTGATTGCATACACCTCAGTTTATGGAAATACAAAAAAAGCAGTAGAGCTTTTGGCAGAAAAGTTGCGTGCAAAGGGTTGCCCCAAGGTGGTTGTTAATGACCTTGCGCGCTGCGACATGGCAGAGGCTGTAGAGGACGCATTTCGTTATAGCAAGCTTGTGCTTGCAACTACCACATATAATTCTGAAATTTTCCCCTTTATGCGTGAGTTTTTAGAAAATCTGGTTGAGAGAAATTATCAGAACAGAATGGTGGGAATAATAGAAAATGGTACATGGGCGCCGATGGCAGCGAGAGTTATGAAAAAAATGCTGGAAAAAAGCAAGGATTTAACCTTTACTGAAACAACTGTTCAGATAAAGTCAGCGCTCAGCGAAGAAAGCACCAAGCAGCTTGAGGATATGGCTGAGGAGCTTTGCAAGGACTATATTGCGCAAGATAGTGAGCTGGCAGACAAAAACGACTTGACTGCACTTTTCAACATTGGCTATGGATTGTATGTTGTGACATCAAATGATGGTAAAAAGGACAACGGACTGATTGTCAATACTGTCACTCAGGTCACAAATGTGCCGAACAGAATTGCGGTTACAATAAATAAAGAAAACTATTCTCATCATGTTATAAAGCAGACCGGGATTATGAATGTGAATTGTCTTTCTGTGGATGCACCATTTAGCGTATTTGAAAACTTTGGCTTCAAAAGCGGAAGAACAACTGACAAATTTGAGGGAATAACCCCTCTGCGTGCAGATAACGGATTGGTATTTTTGCCAAGATATATTAATTCCTTTATGGCATTGAAGGTGGAGCAGTATGTGGATTTAGAAACCCATGGAATGTTCATTTGCAGCATTACAGAGGCAAGAGTTATATCGTCAGCTGAGACCATGACATATACTTACTATCAGAACAATGTAAAGCCAAAGCCTGAGACCGAGGGCAAAAAAGGATATGTCTGCAAAATATGCGGATTTGTTTATGAAGGAGATGTTCTTCCCGATGACTATATCTGCCCATTATGCAAGCACCCTGCAAGTGATTTTGAGCCGATAGAGGGTTAAATATAGTATTTAAAAAAAGAGAAAAGCCGCATTGTGCAGATGCGGCTTTTCCATAAAAGAAATATTAAGGGGAAGGTATGTATAATGTAAATAAAAATATTTACATTATGATAATAACACAAAAATATGTCCTTTTTGTGACTTTGTAATTAATATTTTGAAAATACTAAAAAGTGGGTGCAAAAATGAAAAAAAATGATGTGATTTTAATTTTTGCAGTGGTTTTGGCTGCTGTTCTGATTGCATTTTTTTTGAATTTGACAAAAACCCAAGGGGATTGGGTGGTAATTACCTCAGAGGGAGAGGAGTATATGCGGCTTCCTCTTTCGGAGGATATACAAGTTTCAGTCAAAGACAAAAA
This sequence comes from Clostridia bacterium, assembly GCA_045606465.1. Lineage (GTDB taxonomy): Bacteria > Bacillota > Clostridia > UBA1381 > UBA1381 > CAKSQL01. The sequence goes on from JAZURZ010000134.1 coordinate 2,438, forward strand.
CAAAATCAAAATTGAAAATGGCGAGGTTTTTGTTTATTGGGCGGATTGTCCCGACAAGCTGTGCGTAAAGCAGGGGAAAACCAAAAGCAATATAAAATCTATTGTTTGTTTGCCCAACCAAATGACAATTAAAATTGAAAAATAATTTTTTAGGAGAGATAAAATGAATAAAAAAAGAGGTATTTTTGCGATAGTTACAATCTTTGTGGTTGCAGCAGTTTTTGTCTTTGGGTTATATAATAAAAAGGAAGAGAGTCTTTTAAAGGGGGGACAAAAAGCCTGCACTTTAATAATTGACTGCCATAGCATATTGGAAAATTCAAAAGATTCTGAAAATTTGGACACAGAATTTAAAGACGGGATTATATTTTTAAATGAAAATGTAATGTTTTATGAGGGTGAGAGTGCTATTGATATTCTTAAAAGGGAGCTTAAAGAAAACAAAATTCATTATGAAATTGAAAGCTCTCTTGGTGAAGAGGGTGCATACATAGAGGGAATTGCCAACATATACGAAAAAGATTTTGGCGACCTTTCAGGCTGGCTTTATCGGATAAATGGTGAGATGCCCGACTGCAGCGCAAGCCAATATGAGGTAAAGGAAAATGATGTGATAGAGTGGGTTTATTCCTGCAATTTTAATGAGGATTTTTAAAAATATATGGATATAATAAGTGAAGAGAAGATAAAAAGTGGCAGAAATTTTAACTTTATAGGGAAAAAAATAATCTGCATGGAAGAAATTGATTCCACAAATAATGAAGCAAAAAGAAATTCCCATTATGACGATGGAACAGTTTTTGTTGCAGAGCGTCAGAGCAATGGACGCGGCAGGCGGGGGAGAGAATGGTTTTCCTCATCCGACGGAATATGGACAAGCATTTTATTAAAGCCTCGGATTGAATCCAAAAAGCTGCCAGTTATAACTCTCGTTGCCGGGCTTGCAGTATGCAAGGTGTTAAAAAAAAGAGGCTTGAATGCACAAATAAAATGGCCGAATGATGTGGTTATAAACAAAAAAAAGGTATGTGGAATTTTAAGTGAGTTTGTTTGGGAAAAAGATGAGCCTTGTGTGATTTTAGGGCTTGGAATAAATGTAAACATAAAAGATTTTCCGAATGAACTTGAGGTGGTTGCAACCTCAGTTTATATGGAGAGCGGCAAGGCGATGGACAAAGCAGAGCTTTTAGGTGAAATCTTAAAAGAATTTGAAGAAGAATATGAATTTTTTTTAAAACAAGGTTTTTTACTCCTCATGGAAGAATATAAAAAAAATTGCGCAAGCATAGGAAAAATGGTAAAGGTTATCTTGCCAGATATTGAGTATGAGGCGTTTTGTGAGGACATAAATTCTGATGGAGAGCTTGTTGTAAAAAGAGGGGAAGAAAAAATAATCTTAAATTCGGGCGAGGTTTCGGTAAGGGGAATTTATGGATATATTTAAAGGAATTATTTTATATTTTTAGTGGAAATGTCAATAGACATATCAAAAGAAAATGTGTTAGAATAAATAACAGATAAAAAAACAAAGGAAGCGAAAAAAATGAGCGAAAATTGTAATCATAATTGTGAAAACTGCGGCGAAAACTGCGAAAGCAGAAGCCTTGTTGCAAAGCTTAACGAAATGAGCAGCGTTAAAAAGGTAATTGGCGTTGTGAGCGGCAAGGGCGGCGTTGGAAAATCCATGGTGACATCCTTGCTTGCAGTTACAATGAATAGGCTTGGGTACAAAACTGCTATTATGGATGCAGATATTACAGGCCCGTCAATTCCAAAAAGCTTTGGCATAAAGGAAAAGGCGGGAGCAAGCGAATTTGGTCTTTTGCCTGTAAAAAGCAAGACGGGAATTAGTGTGATGTCTTTGAATTTGCTTTTGGAAAATGAAACCGACCCTGTTGTGTGGCGAGGGCCTGTAATAGGTGGAACTGTAAAGCAGTTCTGGACCGATGTTATATGGGAAGATATTGATTATATGTTCATAGATATGCCTCCAGGAACTGGGGATGTACCCTTGACAGTTTTTCAATCAATTCCCGTTGATGGAATTGTTGTTGTGACATCTCCTCAGGAGCTTGTTTCTATGATAGTTTCAAAAGCTGTGAAAATGGCAGAGCTTATGAACATTCCCATTGTAGGACTTGTTGAGAATATGTCATATTTTGAGTGCGGTGACTGCGGTAAAAAGCACAATATTTTCGGTGAAAGCCACATTGACGAAATAGCCCAAAAGCATGGTTTAAATGTGCTTGCAAAGCTGCCTATGGACTCCAAGCTTACAAGTGCGTGCGACAAGGGTCTTATTGAGCTTTTTGAAGGCACATGGCTTGACGAGGCTGCAGGAGTAATTGAAAAAATATAAAAATAAATGTAGCTTTGTTAATTCAAAGCTACATTTGCTTTTATAGAAAACTTGTCAATATTTTCGAACTAATTAAAGAGTGAATAAGCAAAAAAATCCTATTAATTATTTATCAGCGAAGCGGAATACATCTGCAAAGCAGATGTATTCCGTCTTAAGATGAATTTAGCTGAAAAAAAGACATTTTTCGTTGTCGAAAAATGTCTTTTTTTCTGGTGGAAGAGGATGGATTTACCCCTACGGGGCATAAACTTCGAATCCTTCTCATTTAAAAACCACAAAAAAAGAACCATCCTTCGGACAATTCTTTCTTTGTGGGAGAGCCGAATGTTTTAGATGATAAATAAAAATAGTTAAGAGTTGTGATTTTACTTCGTAAAAGTTATGATGCAAACTCCGTTTGCAGTTATGATATATTTGCCACTCATAATAAACATTAACGAAGTCAATTCATAACTTGCGAAGCAATCTAAACTCATAACTTGCCGTAAGGCAAATATAACTGAAAAAAGACATCCTTTGGATGTCTTTTTTCATGGATGAGCCGAACGATTTAGATGCCATCACGCCGAATGCGTACTCGTAAAAAGGTGGTAGCGACAGAGAGCCGTCGTGAGTGCGTTTACAAATGAACAGGCAAGCCGAGCGAGCCTTTTTACGAAAAAGGAGGAACAGTGAAGCAAGTGACTGATTTTTTTGCACAAAAAAATCGGAACAAGCGAAACTTGTTCCGACGTGGTGGAAGAGGATGGATTCGAACCATCGAAGCTGAAAGCAACAGATTTACAGTCTGCCCCCTTTGGCCGCTCGGGAACTCTTCCTGGAGCTGGTGATGGGACTCGAACCCGCGACCTGCTGATTACAAATCAGCTGCTCTACCAATTGAGCTACACCAGCATATATTAAATTTATGGTGGGAGTTACAGGGCTCGAACCTGTGACATCCTGCTTGTAAGGCAGACGCTCTCCCAGCTGAGCTAAACTCCCATAGATTCTGCCGAAACAAAGAAAATTTGGTCGGGATGACAGGATTCGAACCTGCGGCCCTCTGGTCCCAAACCAG
>JAZURZ010000135.1:0-4435 GCA_045606465.1 Clostridia bacterium
TTCCTAAGACCGCTTGGCCTCCGACTTATCCATGCAACCTTGCGTTTTGCTTGCACCTTTTCTGCAACTAATGATGTTACTCCACCAGCAATAAATTTCCCTTGCAAGTTATATAAATCATTAGAATACGCAATTGCAACATCATATTCCCCTGGTATAGTAATCTTCTTTATTTCCTTAGAAACTATCCTCTCAGTACCAATTGCACGTCTTTTCAACTTATGAATATTTCTGAGAAGCCTTCTTAAAAAGTTCTGTGAAGTAAGCATTTTGGAATCTGCATAACAATCCTTCAAAACTTCAGAACCAGGCAAAATCTTTACATCAGACGGAATTTTTATATTAGGACTGATATAATCTCCAAGAACGCACAAAGTAATATCATGTTGTGAATGAATTTCTGATAGCAAATTTATTGTTGATGTACTTATGCCACCTATATCCTTCATCATTATAACAGATATAAAAATTTTCATATCCTTACCCCTCTTTAAAAAACAAATTAAACCTTTTTGACTGATTTTCTTTTGAAAATCAAATTAATAACGTAACTAAATCCCATAGGTTTAAATATTATAGATAATCCAAGATATACAGCTCCTCCAACAAAAACCTGTACTATGAGTGTTAAAAAATATGACAATGAAACAAGTCCTGACAAATATGTTGCTACACTCATGGCAAATGTCAAAAGAACAGGTACAAACAAATCCTTAAATTGTTCCCTGAACGATAGTTTTACATAAATTCTGCTTGCAATAACATTTACAAAAAAGCCTATAATTGATGTAACTATAGCGCTTAATGCTATAGCAAAAGTACCATAAGGTATTGCCAAAATGAGCAAAAGAACTCCGACAGGCTTTTTTATAAATTCAAGCTTTAGGCGAATATCACTTCGTCCAATTGCAGCAACCGCCTGAAGATGTGCCGATTCAATGGGATGAAAGGCATATTTAAAGCAACATAGTTGCATATAAGGAACTATTGGCAGCCATTTTTCTGTAAGAAGAACAGCTGTTAAAGGTTCTGCAACTAAAGTAAGTCCTGCCATGAGCGGAATAACTACATATGAATTAATGCTGATAGTTTTCCTTAGCATATCATGAAGGGCTTTTAAATCGGATTGTTTTTTTGAAAAGGCAGAAAACATAACCGATTGAATTGAAGAATCTATTCCTGTTGTTATGTAGTAAGGGAATTGCTTACCCTTATTATAAAAAGCTAAATCCTGAGAAGTATATTTTCTGCCTATCACTAAATTATTGAGTTCATTATATATCTGATTAATCATGCCTGCAACTAATAATTTCCAACCAAATGAGAACATGGATTTTGCACTTGTTTTGTTCATAAGAAGTCTTGGTTTCCATCTTAACATATAAGTCAAAACAAAGGTCACAGTGAGCTTATTTGTTATTTGTTGAATAACCAATGCCCACACTCCAAAGCCTAACATAGCAAAGACTATTCCGACAACACCTGAAATAATACTTCCTAAAAGGTTTCCAGTAAAAAGTGTCTGAAAATTCATATTTTTTGTTGCAATTGCAACTTGTATAGAGTTGACTGAGCCAATAATCAAAATAAGTCCAAGTACCTTTAAGCATTGATTAATCTGCGGTTCGTGATAGTAATCTGCAATAAAAGGCGATGCTATAAAAAGAATCAAATACAATGCAATGCCTATCATAAGATTTATAAAAAACGCTGTAGAGCAGTCAATCTCATCAGAATTTTTTTTCTGAACCAGAGCCATATTAAAACCATTATGTATAAATATCGTTGCTATCGAAATAAACACTGTCATCATGGATACAATGCCATACTCTTCGGGCGAGATAATTCTTGCAATTACAATCTGAACAAGCATCTGTGAGCCTAAAACCGAATAACGTTCAAGGGTTTTCCATATCATTGAAGCAGCAACTGAATTCTTTTTTGCCATTTTTATACCTCCTGAGACATATAAGCGTCAAATATCTTTTTATGCTTGGAATAATTTTTATCATGCTTTATCATTTCCAATAAAAATAACCATACATTTGAAAACATTGTTGTCCTATCTATAATATAGCAAGGAACATCAATGTTATTAAGCAGGCACATAGCAGCCCTATGTTTTCCATCAAAAATATAATATTTTTCTCCTACTTTGTACACAAGCGATGGTTTGTTTTTTCCCTCAATAATATTCTTTTTTGAGTCATTAAATTTATTAACAAAAAAATTATAGTTTTTAGGTTTTCTGAAACCATATCTCCAGTCAAGAGTACCTTTTCTCCATCTTTTTATATATTCACATTCAGAAATATCCTCATTGTTATTCATTTTGCATACCAAATCGTAGTGAGGAGATTTAGAAAGCGGTGTGTCCAACAATGTGTTTTCATCAGTAAGATAGTCAATTCCCAAATATAATTCTTCAGGAGAAAGCACACAATATTTATCATTTTCTGAAGGTGGAATTCTTACCAATAAATTCATATTAAAATGTTTTAATCCGCATGATGTCTTGAAAGCTCTGAACAAATGAAGTTTTACGAATATTTTTTCTTGTATTCTATACAACAAATAAGAAATAGTGTTCATTATAATACCTTTCTTTTATTGACTTATTACATTTTCCGATTTTTTTAACAATTTTGTCTGCGAGGCTGCAAATCCAAGCATGAGATAAAATTGGTACTCCGAAGAATTACCATGCGAAACATACATTAAAATAGTTAATAAGAGTAAACCGACAGCATATGAATTTTTTGAACGAATAGCATCTATTGCAATTTTTATAACTGTGATAATAATAAATAAGAAACCTAAAATGCCAAAAGAAAACAAAAAATCCATAAATACCGAGTGAGCATAAAGTCCCGAATAATGAGTCCCTGCCGTAATTCTTTTGAAGTCACCAGGGCCATATCCAAACAACACCCTTGCAGGCCCTTCTTCTACCATTGCATTAATAAAGTGCCCCCATATTTCAAAACGACCGCTCCCTCCCTCTACATCATAGGTAAGCACTTCTTCATCTATTTCCATTGAATTAATAAGATAAATTGCAAGAATTATTATAAGCGAAATTCCTACCAAATGCTTTGGAGTGACCTTTTTTAATGAGAATAATAAAACAACTATACAAGATACTCCTACTGCCAACAAAACACCTCTTGAATATGTTGAAATCAACACAAACAAGCCTACGCCAAGAATGAGAACATAAACTATCTTTTGCAAAAGGTTAAGCTTTTCTTCTCTTTTTATAACAAAGACAGAGAATGAAAAATATATCGCAAAAGCAATTGCATTGGCAAGGTTACGTACACTTTCTTCAAAGGTAAGACGAGTATCATACAAATATATTGCTTCACCGCTCATCATTGAATTTATTGTGTATAACATCATCGCAGCTCCTGAAATGACAAGGGAAAACTCCAGGGTTCTTCCCCTTCTACCTTTGAATATATCGCAAAAGCAATAAAAACTGATTATTTTTGTAATTGTAAGAATTGCAGTTATGAAATTTGCATTTTCTCCATAAACAACAGATGCAAAAGCAAAACAAGAAAAAATAGCAAAAATAAGCCATTTATTCATGTTTGTTTTGGGATTTTTCTTGATAAAGTTATAATACGAAATAACTGCAGATACAAAAGTTATCGCTAACACTGCATACGAGAGTGCTCCGAACTCAACACCAAAAAAAGTTGCAGGTATGTATATACTTATAGGCAACGCAGTATCCAAAATAAAGCTTACAAGCATCAGCAAAGCAATTATATATGGTACCAACCCGCCAAAATTTGCAGCAAGAAAAGAGACTGTCAAGGCGCTCGCAATAATAAGTATTTTTGACAAAATTCCCGATTTATTCTTTTTTTCTGAATACACACCAATATTTTGTGCTGTGCTGTTAGTAAGCAAATTTTATCACCTTTTCGTTTATAATTTTAATGCCATCCTACTTTTCCAAAATGTCTGCAATTCGTTTTGATGCAAAGCCATCGCCATATGGATTGCTTGCCTTTGACATTGCCTCATAAGCTTTTTTGTCTTCTAACAAAAGCTTGAAATTTTTGTAAATTTCTTCTTCGTCTGTTCCCACAAGCTTTAATGTTCCTGCTTTTATTCCCTCAGGGCGCTCGGTGGTATCACGCATAACAAGGACAGGTTTTCCAAGAGAAGGCGCCTCTTCCTGAATTCCACCCGAGTCGGTTAATATCATAAAGCTTTGTGCAAGGAAATTATGAAAATCAAGCACTTCCAAAGGCTCAATAATATGAATTCTGTCGCAATCTCCCAATTCCTCGTCAGCTGCCTTTCTAACAACAGGATTCATATGAATTGGATAAATAGCCTTTACGTCTGGATGCTCTTCCATCACACGTCTTATGGCCCTAAACATATGGTGCATTGGCTCACCCAAGTTTTCTCTTCT
>JAZURZ010000136.1:0-11868 GCA_045606465.1 Clostridia bacterium
ATTTTTAAGAATTTATTTAAATATTTTTTAAATTTTAATGATATTTTTGTCATTGTTATCATCTTAAATTAAAAAAATACCATCTTGCTTTAATGCTGAAATTGCATTTTTTGTATTCCTCTTGTTAACTTTTAAAAAACAAAAAAACAAAATTTTCCCGTCAAGAAAATGTCCGATTTTAAAAGCTGGACAAAGGTGTCTAAAACAAGGAAAATTTAACCTTTTTATGATATACTTTTTTCATAGATAATTGTAATGCTTTTATTTTACAGAAATTATAAAATTTTATTAAAGAAAGGATATAAGAATATGTGTTTTAGTATATTGGGAACGGGTAGTTATTTACCAAAAAAGGTTCTTTCTAATGACGATTTTGCAGAGTTTGTTGAAACCTCTGACGAATGGATAAAAAAGCGTGTTGGAATATCCCAAAGGCATATTTGCACAGATGAAACTGCGGTAGATTTAGGCGTAATGGCAGCAAAAGAAGCTCTTTTGTCTGCAAATGTAAACGCCGATGAGCTTGATTTGATACTTGCAGCCACCATTTCAGGTCCCAATGCCTCCCCCACAGTTGCAGCTATGATACAAAAGGAGCTCGGGGCAACCTGTCCTGCATATGACATAAGCTCTGCATGTGCTGCATTTGTTTTCTTGCTTGAAACCGTAGCGGGATACTTTGCAAGAAAAAAGGTTAAAAAGGTTTTGGTGGTAGGCACAGAACAGCTCAGCCGATTGGTTGACTATAGCGACCGCTCCACCTGTGTCATCTTCGGCGATGGTGCAGGAGCGGCAGTTTTGGGCGAAGGAAATTCCTACATTTCTTCCCATCTTCACACCGAGGGTGGCGACGATGTTATAAAAATACCAAATCACAAGGGGAGCTCTCCATTTTTTACTCTTGCGCAAGATGAGCCTTTTATACAAATGAAAGGTCAGGAAACCTTTAAATTTGCAGTTCGTGTAATGTGTAACGACGTTGAAAAGGTGATTGAAGATGCCAATCTTACAAAGGAGGACATTTCCTTTATTGTTCCCCATCAGGCAAATTTAAGAATTATAGATTTTGCAGCTAAAAGGCTTGGTATGCCAAATGAAAAGTTTTTCACCAATATAGAATATTGCGGCAACACTTCATCTGCAAGCGTGCCTATCGCTCTTGATGAAATGAACAAAAAAGGTCTTTTGAAAAAGGGCGACAAAATAGTACTTAGTGCGTTTGGCGGTGGCTTGTCAAGTGCCGCTTGCGTTATTGAATGGTAAATTTTCGAGGGAGGAAATGAAATGATAAAAACACCTATTTGTGATATGCTGGGAATTGAATTTCCCATTTTTCAGGGCGGCATGGCATGGATTGCCGATGGGCGTCTTGCAGCCGCTGTATCTGAGGCAGGCGGTCTTGGTATAATTTCTGCAATGAATGCAGGAAGCGACTACTTAAGAGAGGAAATTCTCATTGCAAGGTCTCTTACAAAAAAGCCATTTGGTGTCAATGTAATGCTTGCAAGTCCGCACATTCCTGAAATTGCCGAGCTTTTAGCAGAAGAAAAAGTACCTGTCATAACCACAGGGGCAGGAAACCCTGCAAAATATATGGAGGAATGGATTAATGCAGGAAGTAAAGTAATTCCCGTCATTGCATCTGTTTCCATGGCAAAAAAAGTTATAAAAGCAGGAGCTTCTGCTATTATTGCAGAGGGCGGAGAATCGGGCGGTCATGTAGGAGATATGACCACAATGGCTCTTGTTCCTCAAGTAGTTGATGCATCAGAGGTACCCGTCATTGCAGCAGGTGGAATAGGCGACGGAAGAGGTGTGGCTGCTGCCCTCATGCTTGGTGCGGCAGGAGTTCAGCTCGGAACACGCTTTTTAGTTGCAAAAGAATGTAATGTTCACGAAAACTACAAACAAAAAATTCTCTCTGCAAGCGACATTTCCACAATTGTAACAGGAAAGCGTTTAGGTCACCCTGTAAGGAGCATAAAAACTCCCTATTCAAGAGAATATGCACGCCTTGAATACACTGATATTCCCGATGAAAAATTAGAGGAATTCGGAACCGGTGCGCTAAGGCTTGCCGCCATTGAGGGGGATGAGAAAAAGGGATGTTTTCTTGCAGGTCAGATTTCAGGCATGATTACAAAAGAGCAGACCGCAGAAGAAATTATAAAAGAAATTTTTAAAGAGGCAGAAATTGTATTGAAAGGAGCAGGAAAATGGGTAAAATAGCATTTTTGTTCCCTGGTCAGGGAGCGCAATACCCCGGAATGGGAAAATCCTTATACGAAAACGACGAAGGTGTAAAGGCTTTTTTTGACGAGTGCGAAGAATATCGCAAAAATACCCTTCATCAAATGTTTTGCGGTGAAAAGGAGGAGCTTACTCTCACAATAAATGCACAACCATGCCTTTATTGTGCAGACCTTGCAACCGCTCTTGCCTTGTCAAAGCGTGGTATAAACCCCGATGCAGTTGCAGGCTTTTCCTTAGGCGAAATTGCCGCGCTGTCCTTTGCCGGAGCATATACTTATTCCGAGGGTTTTAAAATTGTGTGTAAGCGTGCCGAGCTTATGAGCAAGGCAAGTGAGGGTATCTCCTCAGGTATGACTGCAGTTTTAAAGCTTGAGGATTCTTTAGTGGAAAAGGCTTGTTCTGAATTTGAGGAAGTTTTCCCTGTAAACTACAATTCTGATGGTCAGCTTGTGGTTGCCGGAAAGAAAGAAAGTCTTGCAGCATTTAAGAAAAAAATCAAAGAGCTTGGCGGAAAAACTATAGATTTGGCAGTAAGCGGCGGATTTCATTCCCCCTTTATGAACACTGCCGCAGAAAAATTTTCTGACGCATTAGGCGAGTTTGAAATAAATCTTCCCAAAATTCCTATATACGCAAATTATGATGCAAAGCCATATAGCAAAAATCCAAAGGAAGTTTTACCTTTGCAAATAAATCACCCTGTCAGATGGAAAGAGATTTTAAAGGCTATGGCACAGGATGGCTTTGACACCTTCATAGAGGTAGGCCCCGGAAAGGTTCTTTCGGGTCTTGTAAAAAAGGTTGTTTGCGATGCTAAAATATATTCTGCTGACAGCATTGAGGGAATAGAAAAAATTGTTACGGAGGTAATTTGAAAATGCATGAGGATAAATTGGCAGTTATAACCGGCGGTGCAAGAGGAATAGGTGCCGCAATTGCAACAAAGCTTGCACATAGAGTTTCAAAAATAGCAATAATCGACTTTTGTGATGCCGATGTTGCAGAAGATGTAAAAGAAAAAATAAAGGCTTTGGGCGCAGAGTGTAAATTCTACAAATGTGACGTTTCCGACTTCGATGGAGTGGGAAATACCATCAAGGAAATAAACGAAGATTTAGGCACAATCGACATACTCGTAAACAATGCAGGAATTACTCGTGACAAGCTCATTTTAGCCATGAAAGAGCCGGATTTTGACAGTGTAATAAATGTTAATTTAAAGGGTTGCTTTAACACAATTCATCATTCGGTTTCGCAAATGACTAAAAAGCGTTATGGGAAAATTGTAAATATTGCATCGGTTGCAGGAATTATGGGAAATCCCGGTCAGGCAAACTATGCTGCGTCAAAAGCAGGGGTTATAGGCATGACAAAAACTGTTGCAAAGGAACTTGCATCAAGAAATATTTGTGTAAATGCCATTGCTCCGGGATTTATTGAAACCGACATGACAGAAATTTTTAAATCCAATGAAGCACTTATAAATCAAATTCCTCAAAAAAGAATGGGAAAACCCGAAGAGGTTGCCGCTTTAGTTGATTTTCTTACAAGCTCTAATGCTGATTATATCACGGGCGAGGTTATAAGAATAGACGGCGGAATGGCAATGTAAATTTAAAGAAAGGATTGATTGGCTATGAAAAGAGTTGTAATAACCGGAATAGGGGCAATTACGCCCATAGGAAAAAATGTAAATGAATTTTGGGAGGGACTTATTTTAGGAAAAAATGGAATAGCTCCCATAACACTATTTGACACCGAGGGCTACAAGGCAACACTTGCAGCTGAGGTTAAGGACTTTGACCCTTGCGACTACATGGAAAAGGGCGAGGCAAGAAAGCTTGACCGCTTTGTTCAATTTGCTCTTGCATCAGCCGAAGAAGCAGTTTCTGACAGTGGTATCATGGGTAAGGTTGACCCTGACAGATTCGGCGTTTACTATGCATCGGGCATAGGCGGCTTTAACACATTTTGCGAGGAGGACAGAAAATGTGTTCAGATGGGCGCAAAAAAAGTTTCTCCCCACTTTATCCCTAAGCTTATATTAAATTTATCAGCAGGAAATATTGCAATAAAATATAACGCAACAGGCCCTTGCATTTCAGCAGTTACTGCCTGTGCAACAGGCACAACGAATATTGGTGAGGCTTATCGTGCAATTCGCCATGGCTATGCCGATGCAATAATTGCAGGCGGAGCTGAGGCTGCTATTGTTGATTTGGGTGTTGCGGGCTTTACAAATTGCATGGCTCTTTGCACAGGCGACGACCCTGAAAAAGCCTCTATTCCCTTTGACGCACGCAGAAGCGGCTTTGTAATGGGCGAAGGTGCTGCAACCTTAATTTTGGAAGAATATGAGCACGCAGTTGCAAGAGGCGCTAAAATTTATGGTGAAATATGCGGCTATGGCTCAACCTGTGACGCTTATCATGTCACTGCTCCTTCCCCCGATGCATCGGGCGCTGCAAAAGCAATAAAAAATGCTTTAATTGAGGCAGACGCTCTTGAGAATACAAATATATATATAAACGCACATGGAACAAGCACACCCTTAAACGACAAGACCGAAACCCTTGCAATCAAAAATGTTTATGGCGAGGGAGCCTATAAGGTAAGTATAAGCTCAACAAAATCAATGACGGGGCATATGTTGGGAGCAGCTGGTGCAGTTGAAGCAATCGCAGCAATATTAGCTCTTAAAAATGGCATAATTCCTCCCACAATAGGCTATGCCGAACCCGACCCCGAGTGCGACCTTGACTACACTCCCAACATTGCAAAGGAAAGAAATCTTGACTACGCCGCTTCGGTTTCTCTTGGCTTTGGCGGTCACAATGCCTGCATTGTATTTAAAAAAGTTGACTGATTGAGACAAAAAATTATTTCCCTATTTTTTAAAAATTCATTTAGGAAAGGAATTTTAGTATGGATATAGAACAAATCAAGGCAATACTTCCCCACCGTGACAGCATGCTTTTAATAGATGAAGTTGTATCAAGCGATGGCAAAGCTTTTGGCAAAAAGCTAATTACCGGGAAGGAATGGTTTTTAGATGGTCATTTCCCCGGGTCCCCCATTGTTCCCGGAGTTATTCTCTGCGAAATAATGGCGCAATCGGTTTGTGTTCTCATGGCTGATAAAATGACATCGGATAAGCTTCCATTCTTTTCAGGGCTCGATAAGGTGCATTTTAAAGCCCCTGTCCGCCCCGGAGATTTGTTTTGCACTGAATGTGAAATAACCAAGAGCCGTGGTCCCTTCTATTTTGCAAAGGGCTCAGGATATGTAGATGGAAAATTATGCGTAAGCGCTGAATTTTCCTTTGCATTAATTAACAAATAAGAAAGGAAAATGGGTTTTTAATTATGAAAATTAGCGATATGGTTAAAAATATCTTTAGCAAAAATGCAGCCGAAAATACAAAAAGCTATTCCTGTCCTGCCTGCAAGAAGGAAGCTGAGGTTGAAGTTTTGTTAAAAAATAATTTTATTTGTCCTGACTGCGGTGCATATGTACGAATCGCGCCTATTGAAAGAATTGCACTAATTGCAGATTCTGGCACCTTTTGTCCCACAGATAATGATGTAATAAGTCAAAATATTATAAATTTCCCTGAATATGAAGAAAAGCTTGAAAACGCAAGAAATTCAAGCGGCGAAGCAGAGGGAGTAACCTGCGGCTTTTGCAAAATAGGCGGCATAGAGTGTGGAATATTTGTGATGAATCCCTATTTTATGATGGGAAGCATGGGCATAGTTGTGGGCGAAAAAATTACAAGGCTTTTTGAAGATGCAACAAGGAGAAGTCTTCCTGTAGTAGGCTTTACTGCCTCTGGTGGGGCAAGAATGCAAGAGGGAATGTACTCTCTCATGCAAATGGCAAAGGTCAGCGGTGCTGTAAAGCGTCACAGCGACGCAAAAAATTTATATATAGCAGTTCTTACCGACCCCACAACGGGAGGCGTTACTGCAAGCTTTGCCATGGAAGCAGATATAACAATCGCCGAGCCAAATGCTCTTATAGGCTTTGCAGGTGCAAGAGTTATAAAAGAAACCACTGGCAAGGAATTACCCAAAGGTTTCCAGCGTGCCGAATTTTTATTGGAGCATGGCTTTGTAGATGCAATCATTGGAAGAAATGAGCTTAAAGATAAGATTTCTTCCCTTTTAAAGCTTCACAGAAAGGAGAATTTAAAAAATGAAAGCATATGAAAGAGTTTTAGAGGCCCGCAAGGGAAACCGTCCCATGGGTAAATTTTACATAAATAATATGATAAATGACTTTATTGAATTTCATGGCGACCGTCGTTATGGCGATGACGGAGCGATACTTGCAGGCGTAGGCTTTCTTGATGATGCACCCGTGACAGTTATTGCAATGGAAAAAGGCGACACTATAGAGGAAAGAATTAAGCGTAATTTTGGATGTCCGAGTCCCGAAGGCTACAGAAAAGCACTAAGACTTATGAAACAGGCAGAAAAATTTAAAAGACCTGTCATCTGCTTCATAGGGAGCTCGGGAGCTTATTGCGGAGTAGATGCAGAGGAGCGCGGTCAAGGTCAGGCAATTGCTGAAAACCTGATGGAAATGATGACCTTGAAAACTCCAATAATTTCGGTTGTCGTAGGCGAGGGCGGAAGCGGAGGAGCTTTGGCTTTAGGGGTCGGCGATCGTGTGTTTATGTTTGAAAATTCAGTATATTCGGTAATTTCTCCCGAAGGTTGTGCAAGCATTTTGTGGAAGGATGGCTCAAAGGCACCCGATGCCGCAGAATGTCTTAAGCTTACCGCTGAGGATTTAAAAAAATTTGGAATGGTTGAAGAAGTAATTAAAGAAGAAAATAAAAGTCCTGAGGAAATTGCGCTTGATCTGAAAGAAAAAATTAAAAAGGCTCTTTCAGAGTCAGAAAAAATAAGCGAGCAGGAAATGCTTGACAAAAGATATTTAAGATTTCGCAATTTTGGAACGATTTAAAATTTCAACAAATAAAAATGAATTAAAATTAGCATATTGTTTTTTATTATGCAAAAAAGAGGAAAGAATTTTCTTTCCTCTTTAAATTTCTTATGTGTATATTTGCAAAAAAGCAAAGGAGTCTATCCCCTTCTGCTATATCCCCCTGAGCGTTTGGATTCGTTACTGCGCTTTAGTGCAAGCATTTTTTCATCACTATCCTGTTTGAATTTATTGAGCTTATCTTCAAAAGACATTTCCTCCGACAAGGATTTGCTCCAATCTATATCCATCGGACGTATGGGAGCCTTTGGCTTTTGTTCCTTTACAACCTCGCAACGCTTTTGCTTTGGTTCCTTAGCCTTTTTTATGGAAAGGCTTATTTTTCCGTCATCATCAATACGAATAACCTTGACCTTTACCTCATCGCCCTGCTTTAAATGCTCGCCAATATCCTTGATATAATCTGAAGCGACCTCAGAAATATGTACCAACCCTGTCTTATTATCAGGCAAGCTTATAAATGCCCCAAATGGCATAACATTACTTACCTTTCCCTCTACAATATCTCCAACCTGTAATGACATATTAAATTTGCATCCTCCTGCACATGGATTTTCTTATGTGGTTTTTCTTTTTTATGAAAAAAGCCTTTCTATTCACCGGATATATCAATGAAGACAATTTCGTCCCTTTTAATCATACCCAGTTTTTCCCTTGCGACTTTTTCTATATATTCATCAGTATCAACCTTTGTTTTAAGGTCTTCCACCTCAGCAATGCGCACCTTTTCATATTCAATTTTTTCTTGAAGTTCAGCAATTATTGCCTCATTTTCAGTAATTCGAGGCTGTTGCATTATACCCTTTATGAGCATAACAGAAAAGGTTATTGCAATTACCACACCAAGCAGGCGATAAATTGAATTGCTTTTATTTTTCTTTCTTATCATTTTTAATCCTCAATTTTGGCACATGAAATTTTTTTAAAACTCTTCTGCACTTAAGCTTTTTTGTGGAACACTTAAAAAAGCTTATAAAAAACCCTATTATGATTTTATACAAAAAAGTCGCTGGTGTCAAGAGTATTTTGAAAATTAATTGAAAAATTTTTAAAATTTTTGAAAACAACCACCATAATAGGAAATTTATGGAATTTGTGAGCAGCAAAAAATAGAAAATCAAGCCTAATCCAATTCCCACAAATATAAAAAGTCTGAGCTCTCCATCGTTAAAATACAAAATTGAAACAAAAAACAATGCTCCTGCAAAAATCCAATATAATATATCTATAAAATTTTGTGCAGTCTTTTTTTTAAAAAGTAATTTTCTTATCACCCTGAAAAAATCAAACAAAAAACCATGTGCTATACCACTTAAAATCATTGCGGCAAAAATCAGAAGCTCTTGAGTTACAGATATTTTCACTATATATCAATCCGTTCTATTTAAAAATACTTTCAAAAAAACTCTTTTTTTCCTTTTTTTCAGAGTATTCTAAAATATTTATTCTCCCCTCCAACAAAAGCTCACCATCATCAATATTTAGCTTACTTATTTTTAAATCCTTTCCCTTAATGCTAAGACATCCCATAGAAGTATGTGCCACCACTATTGTATCAGAAAAGTTTTCTACATCTGAAACACTGCTTAAAAAAAGTTTTTTTCTGTCCTCAAGCAAAAGACGTTGATTTTTCAGGTTTATAGCAGAGCTTTGTGTCTTTTTGTCTTCGTTTGTCATCTCAAATCACTCTCCATTTTTTCTTTTCTTTAGATTTTATTCCTCAAAAAAATGAATTATGCACGTTTTGCATCATAAAAGCTTTACCTCATGCAAAACAAAAAAGAGAGGCAAAAACCTCTCCCTCATGCGTGATTTTGTTATTGTATTATCTCAACCGTAACATGCTTTGATTCGCGGCTTGCGGCAGCTTTTACAACAGTTCTTATTGCCTTTGCAATTCTTCCCTGCTTACCGATAACCTTGCCCATATCCTTTTCTGCAACACGCAGTTCTAAAATTACAGACTTTTCTCCATCAATTTCGTTTACCGAAACCTCATCAGGAGAATCAACCAAAGCTTTTGCAATAATTTCCAAAACTTCTTTCATGTCTTAGAGTCCTCCTTAGATAATACTTGCCTTTTTCAAAAGAGCCTTAACAGTATCGGTAGGCTGTGCACCGTTTCCAATCCACTTCTTTGCCTTTTCTGCATCAATATTAACTGTTGCAGGATCTGTCAATGGGTTGTATGTGCCGATTTCTTCGATAAATCTTCCATCACGGGGATATCTTGAATCCGCAACAACTACTCTATAAAAAGGAGCCTTCTTTGCACCCATTCTTCTGAGTCTGATTTTTACTGCCATGTTATTTCACCTCCACAAAATATGTTTTAAATTTATATAGAACAAATCCAAAGTAAGGTATTTGTTTCTATCATTAGAATTTTGGTCCGAAGCGTTTCATTTTCTTCATAAGCTTTGCCTGATTGGGGCCTGAGAATTGCTTCATCATTTTTTTCATTTGCTCAAACTGCCTTAAAAGCTCGTTTACGTCCTGTACTCTTGTGCCGCTGCCTTTGGATATGCGCACCTTGCGGCTTGCACCTATAATTTGCGGCTTGGCACGTTCTTCTTCGGTCATAGACTGAATTATTGCCTCAATTCTCTTCATGCGCCTTTCGCTGTCATCAGCATCTATTGAATCAAGTGTTTTTTTATCAATTCCCGGCATCATTCCAATAAGCTTTGAAACGGGACCCATTTTCTTTATCTGTTGCAATTGCGCAAGAAAATCCCCCAAATCAAAGGTCTGCTTGCGGATTTTTGCCTCAAGCTCGGCAGCTTCTTTTTCGTCATAGGTTTCCTGAGCCTTGTCGATAAGACTAAGAACATCACCCATTCCCAAAATTCGGCTTGCCATTCTATCGGGATAAAAGGGCTCAAGGTCGGAAAGCTTTTCCCCTACTGATGCATATTTTATAGGCTTGGTTGTGATTTCCTTTACTGATAGTGCGGCACCTCCTCGGGTATCGCCATCCAGCTTGGACAAAATTACGCCTGTTACATCAAGTATATTATTAAACTGCTCAGCAACATTTACTGCGTCCTGACCTGTCATAGCATCCACAACAAGCAAAATTTCTGCAGGAGAGGTTTCTTTTTTAATTTCTAAAAGCTCCTGCATAAGCTCTTCATCTATATGCAGACGACCTGCAGTATCTATAATTACAGGGTCATTTCCATGCTTTTTTGCATGCTCCAAAGCTTTTTTCGCAATTTCGACCGGGTTTTTGCTATCCTCTATAGTAAAGACCGGAACATCAATTTGTGAGCCTAAAACCTGAAGCTGCTTTATTGCCGCAGGACGATACACGTCGCATGCAACCATTAGTGGTCTTTTTTCCTTTTTCTTTCTCAAATTAAGTGCAAGCTTTCCGCATGCAGTGGTTTTACCTGCACCCTGAAGACCGCAGAGCATATACACAGTTGGCGGATTTTTTGAAAAAAGCAATTCCTCATGCTCGCTTCCCATAAGAGTTGTAAGCTCGTCACGAACAATTTTTATTATCTGTTGTGCAGGAGTAAGGGATTCTAAAATTTCTTCCCCGACTGCCTTTTCGGAAACTCTTGCAATAAAGCTTTTTACAACCTTAAAATTTACATCGGCTTCTAAAAGAGCAAGCTTTACCTCTCTCATAGCCTCCTTAATTTCCTTTTCGGACAGCCTTCCCTTACCTCTTAAGTTTTTAAAAACATTTTGCAATTTTTCTCCAAGACTGTCAAATGCCATTTTTCCACCTCACAAAAGCAATTACAAATCATTCTCTATTTTAAATATTTTTTCTGACATTTCCCAAACCTTTTCAAGAGCAGGTTTGGGAAGATTCATTTCCTTTAATTGTGAAAAACCCTCAGACAATTCCTCAAGTTCTGCACTTATTTTTGAAAACCTTTTCAAAAGGCCCAGGCTTTGTTCAAATTCCAGAAGTTGTTTTTCTCCTCTTTTAACAAAATCACGCACGCCTTGTCTTGAAATATCCATATGCTCCGCAATTTCTGCCAAGGAAAAGTCCTGGTTATAATAAAGCTCCATTGCCTTTCTTTGTTTGTCAGTTAAAAGTCCTCCGTAAAAGTCCATAAGAACACTTACAGATAAGTTTTTTGACATATCAATCGCCACCTTGTAAAGTATTTTTGCTTTACAACCATTATATTTTACACTACAAACATGTTTTTGTCAATAGTTTTTAATAAAAAATTTTAAAAAAAGACAAGAAAAAAACAGAGGATAAAAATCCTCTGCTGATTTTTTTAAAAAAATCACACTGCACGGGTAACCTTTCCCGAACGGAGACAACGTGTACATACATGTACTGATTTTGGAGTTCCGTTTACAATTGCTCTTATTTTGCGAACATTGGGCTTCCAAGTTCTGTTTGATCTTCTATGAGAGTGACTTACCTTTATTCCAAAGGAAACACCCTTTCCGCAGATATCACACTTTGCCATATTTCACACCTCCTAATAGACTGCCAATATCAAAACAAAAGTATTTTAACATATTTTTTCAAAAAATGCAATACCTTTTTTAAAAAAATATGCACTTTTTATCATTATCATGGTTTATTTGGTGTTTTTTTCTTAAAAAATTTACATT
>JAZURZ010000137.1:0-16601 GCA_045606465.1 Clostridia bacterium
TCACGGCGAAGCTGCACCACAGCATGCGCATCATCTTTTCCTGTCCTTGGATTATTTAACCCAACAGGCTTTAAGGGGCCGAAAAGAAGGGTTTTTTCTCCCCTTTTTGCCATAACCTCTACAGGCATACAACCCTCAAAAACAGTCTGGTTTTCAAACTCTTTAAGAGTAACAGTTTCTGCCGATACAAGCTCCTTATAAAAGGCATCATATTCTTCTTTTGTCATGGGGCAATTTATATAATCAGGGGTACCTCGGTCATATCTTGCCCCGTAAAAGGTGCGAGTTTTATCAATACTTTCTTTAAGAATAACAGGAGCGGCAGCATCGTAAAAATACAAGCTTTCGCTACCTGTAAGCTTTTTTATTTCCTCGCTCAAACCCTCTGATGTAAGAGGTCCTGTTGCAATTATTGTGTATTCGTCAGGATCAATTTCTAAAACCTCTTCTGTTTTTATCTCAATTAAAGGATGTTGTTTTATTTTATTAGTTATATGTTCCGAAAAAATTTCCCTGTCAACTGCTAAAGCTCCCCCTGCGGGGACTCTTGCAACATCTGCAGCGCTCATCATAAGAGAATCAAAAAGTCGCATTTCCTCCTTTAAAAGACCGCAGGCATTTTCTATTCTCTCTGCCTTTAAGGAATTTGAGCAAACAAGCTCGGCAAAATTTTCGCTTGTGTGAGCCGCCGAATATTTAAGGGGTTTCATTTCGTATAATGTAACGCCTATCCCACGCTTTGCAAGTTGCCATGCCGCCTCACAGCCTGCAAGCCCTGCACCGATTATCTTTACCACATTAATCTCCTTTTTACGCTTTTGTTCCCTTTTTTTCGTAATTACAGCCATCTGTATTGCAGACAATCTTTGCATTTTTGCCTCTTTTTTTCAGCAAAAGACCGCCGCATTGGGGGCAAGAGGTACCTGCAACAGGCTCATACCACGCCATAAAATCACATTTCGGAGAATGCTCGCAACCATAATAGACCTTGCCTCTTTTAGATTTTTTAACCAAAATCTCACCGCCGCATTGGGGACATTTTGCGCCTGTTTCCTCCCTTATGGTCTTTGTGTTTTTACATTCAGGGTATCCAGGGCATGCAAGAAATTTTCCAAACTTAGAAATTTTATAAACCATTTTTCTTCCGCATTTTTCGCATACCACATCCGACTCTTCGTCTTTAATAGTTATCTTGGAAATTTTTTCTTCTGCCTTAGCAAGATTTTCCATAAATGACGGATAAAATTCCTTTATAATTCCTGCCCATTCTCTTTTTCCCTCTTCAACGTTGTCAAGCTGGGTTTCCATATTGGCAGTAAATTCAATATCTACAATATCCTTAAAATGATTTTTCATTATGTCGGTAGTGATTATTCCCAAATCAGTGGGAACAAGCTGTTTTTTGCTTCTTGCAATATATCCTCTTGAAATTATAGTTGCAATGGTAGGAGCATAGGTACTTGGTCTTCCTATTCCATTTTCCTCTAATGCACGCACTAAGGTTGCCTCGGTAAATCTGGCAGGCGGCTGAGTAAAATGTTGCTTTTCCTCCAGATTTAAAAGCAAAAGGTTCTGACCTTTTTTCAAGGTAGGTAATGCCTTTGTGCTTTCCCCTTCCTCGTCTTTTCCCTCAACATATACTACTGTAAAGCCCTTTGATTTAACCGATGAGCCACTTGCTTTAAATTCATGCTCACCTGCCGAAATGGTCACATTTACAACATCATATACTGCAGGTGACATCTGGCTTGCCACAAAGCGCTCCCATATAAGCTTGTAGAGCTTATACTGGTCAGAAGTAAGCTTTTCCTTTATTTTTAACGGATTTATATTTATACTTGTAGGACGTATTGCCTCATGAGCATCTTGTGCGTTCTTTTTTGTTTTATATTGCTTTGGACGCACAAACTCCTTGCCATAATTCTCGGTTATATAGCTAATTGTCTCAGCCTGTGCCTCAGCAGAAATTCTCAAAGAATCAGTTCTCATATAGGTTATAAGACCAACTGTTCCATATTTTCCGCCTATATTTATTCCCTCATAAAGCATCTGTGCAGTTTGCATCGTGCGGCTTGTTGTAAAGCCAAGCTTTCTTGATGCGTCCTGCTGCAATGTACTTGTTATAAAAGGAGGGGGCGGATTTTTTGACATCTCGCTCTTTTTAACACCGCTTACAACAAAGTCCTTTCCCTCTATAGCATCAAGAACTCTTTTTGCATCCTCGGCTAACAAAAGCTCCTCTTCGGTGCCATTTTTCCCAAAATATTTTGCCGAAAAGCTTTTTTTGCCCTCTTGCAAAAGTGCCTCAACCGTCCAATATTCCTTTGGAACAAAGTTCTGGATTTCCTCCTCACGGTCGCACACTATTCTTGTAGCTACCGATTGTACTCTTCCTGCGCTCAAGCCCTTTTTAACCTTTTCCCACAAAAGAGGGCTTATTTTATAGCCCACTATTCTGTCAAGAACACGTCTTGCCTGTTGAGCATCAACCAAATCCATATCTATCTGTCTTGGAGCTTTTATTGCCGCCTTAACAGCGTTTTTAGTAATTTCATTAAATGTAACTCTGCATTTTGACGAAGCATCTATATTAAGTGCATTTGCAAGATGCCAGCTTATTGCCTCTCCCTCACGGTCAGGGTCGGTTGCAAGATAAACAACATCGGAATTTTTTGCCTCTTTTTTAAGCTGCGATAAAAGCTCGCCCTTTCCTCTTATAGTAATATACTTAGGCTCAAATCCATTTTTTTCATCTACTCCAAGCTGACTTTTCGGAAGGTCAATTACATGCCCAAAAGACGCAAGCACTGTGTAGTCCTTTCCAAGATATTTTTTTATGGTTCCTGCTTTTGCAGGTGACTCAACAATCAACAATTTTTTAGACATTTTTTATAAAATCCCTTCTTTAAACCTTTAAGGTGTATTTATCTGTAGAAAGTTTTTTTACAATTCCCTTTATTTCAAGGATGGGAAGAATAATATTAAAAAATTTAACATCTTTCCCAGTTATTAAAACAAGCTCATCAATACTCTTTTCGCCAAGAAGAAGCTGACCTACCGCCACTTTTTCATCTTCGCTGAGCGAGGCAAATTTTTCATGGCTTAATAAAATTTTGTCCTCGCCTTTATTTTCTTTCTTCTTTTCTTTGATTGGCTTGATTTTTTCCAAATCCTCTTTATAATATTCAAATATATCCTCGGGAGAACAAACAATCTTTGCGCCATTTTTTATAAGATTATTTGTGCCCAGTGAATTTTTCGAAAAAATACTTCCCGGGACGCTGAATATGTCCCTGTTGGTAGATTGTGCATAATCAACTGTAATAAGTGCTCCGCTTTTTTTAGGAGCCTCAATCACAAGTACTCCCCTTGAAAGCCCGCTTATTATTCTATTCCTTGCAGGAAAATGATATGGCAGTGGTTTTGTATCGGGCGGATATTCCGATATAACTGTCCCATTTTGGCAAATTCTTTTCATCAGACCTGCATTTTCCCTTGGATATACAACATTTGCTCCGCAGCCAATTACTGCAATGGTTTTCCCTCCCGAATTCAGGGCACTTTCTGCCGCAACTGTGTCAATTCCCTTTGCCATGCCGCTTACTATGGTTATTCCCCTTTTAGTAAGCTCTGTGCAAATCTCATGCGTGGTTTTTATTCCATACTCTGTGCACATGCGTGTTCCCACAACTCCTATAGCGAGCATATTTTCCCAATCCATAATCTCGCCTCTTACATAAATAACGCATGGCGGCTTTATTGTTGTTTTTAGCCTTTTTGGATAGTCCGGGTGGTTATATGGAATTATTTTTATGCCCATACTCTGGCATTTTTCTACAATCCTTTCTGCTTCTTTTGTGTTCCATGATTTTATAATTCTCTCGTCATTCAAAGGAATTCCCAGAGCATTTTTAATCTCCCAATCCTTTGCATTATATATTTTCTCTGCCGAGCCAAAGCTTTCTATAAGCTCTGTTCCCAAATCTGTAGGCACCCTCGCAGTATGCGCAAGCCACACCCAATAAATTAAATCTTCCATGTACTTTTTGTTACACCCTTTTCTTAAAGTCAGTCACAAAACTACCTTCTAATTATAATATTATTTTTAAAATTAGTCAACAAAATTTTTCCGCAGCTTATATTGATTGTTCTTTAAGCTTTCGTTGTCTTAAAGCCTCATACATTAAAATTGCAGCGGCAATTCCCACATTTAAAGACTCTGCCTGCCCTAAAATAGGAATTTTTATACATTGGTCTGCCAAGGCTAAAACTTCATTTGTTATTCCATTTGCTTCATTTCCCACCGCTATAATTGTGGGAGAGGTAAAGTCTGTCAAGGTGTAGTCGATGGCATCTTCCATAAGAGCTCCGCAAAAAAAGCCAAAGCCCTGATTTTTAAAATCTCTTATGTCCCTCTCTGATACTCCCTCAAAAATGGGAATGTGGAAAAACGACCCCATGCTGGAGCGCACCGTCTTGGGACTATAAAGGTCTGCACAACCTTCCGAAAGTAACACTCCTCCAAAACCTGCCGCATCTGCAGTTCTTATAATAGTTCCTAAATTCCCCGGGTCACTTACTGTGTCGCAATATATATAAGCCTTTTTTTTATCAAGATTTTGGGGCTTTTGCTCTTTCATTCTTATAACTGCCAAAATCCCTTGCGGCGTCTTGGTGTCGCACAAGGCTTCAAACAAGCCATCGGGAATAAGGTAGCAGTCAAAAGCAGAATATTTTTCCTTACCAAAAAAGCTTTCAGAGACAAAAATCATGACAATATCAGATAAAGCCTCTATTGCGTCATCAACCGATTTTTTTCCCTCAACCGTGAACATTTTATTTTTTATCCTGTTTTTTTTCAAAAGCAGGGACTTTGCAAGCTTGAATTTTGCATTTTGGGTCCCTTGTATTTTTTCAATCATAATTTCTTACTCTCCGATATTTTTTGTATCGCAAAACGCAGCAATCAAATCAACTACTGCATTTATATCCCTTACATCTGCCATTTCGCAGGGCGTGTGAATATATCTTGTAGGAATTGAAATTCCGCCTGTCTTTATTCCCTCTTTGGTAAGATGAATAACCCCCGCATCGGTTCCTCCATCGGTCATTATTTCAAGCTGGAATGGGATTTTTTTCTCTTTTGCAAGCTTTATAAGTGCCTCTCTTACTTCCCATGAGCATATTATTGACCTGTCCATAACCTTTATTGCGGCACCCCCTCCAAGCTCTATTGCCATTTTCTCACCATTTGGAGTATCTCCTGTATCGGTCACATCTATTGCAAGTGCCACATCGGGATTTATTTTATAAGCCGCCGCTCTTGCCCCTCTTAAGCCTACCTCTTCCTGAGTAGTAAAAACAAAATATATGTCATTTTGTCCCTTTATTTTTTTTGCAGCTTCAATTAACGCATAGCAGCCTACACGATTGTCAAGCGCCTTTGAAACTACCCTTTCCTCATTTTGGAAAAACTCTCCCGAAAAGCAGGCTGTATCTCCAATAAGAACCTTTTCTTCTGCTTCTTTTTTGTTTTTTGCTCCTATGTCTATATAAAGCTTTGACAATTTTAATTCCTTGTTGTCATTTTCGGAGGAAATAACTCCCATTGTGCCATTTGGAAAAACAACTCTTTTTCCCAAAAGCTGCTTTGTGTAAACTCCTCCCACGTTTGAAAATCTTAAAAAGCCCTCATCATCTATAAAGGTGACAACAACACCAATTTCGTCCATATGAGCTGCGAGCATTATCTTCATGCCCGTCCCCTTTTTATGCGCTGTTAAATTTCCAAGTGCATCAGTAGAAATCTCATCAACATAAGCCTTTATTTCACTTTTTATAAGCTCTGATACTTTTTTTTCATTTCCTGAAGCGCCTGTCACGCTTGTTAATTTTTTTAAAAGCTCCATAATTTTTTAGCCTTTCTTTTTAAATTATACTTTTTATCCTCGTATATACCAAGGCATATTGACATTAAATATTTTATCACATTTTATTTTATCTTCTTTAGAACAAAGTCTATGTTATCTAAAAATTCCGATGCCAAATTCTTCATAGCCTCAATGTCAGAAACCGAGGCAACACTTACAGGAGAATGAAGATATCGACAAGGGACCGACAATGCGGCAGTCTTTACACCCTCGCCCGAAATATAAATTGCTCCTGCGTCATTTCCTCCACGTGTGCTTCTTTTATATTGATACGGAATTTTTTTATTCTCGGCAAGCTCTTTTAGTGCCTTGTGATATTCTTGTGCTACAATGGATGCACCATCTCTTGCAGTTATGCTTACTCCTCCTCCGAGTGTTGTAACTTGCTCATGCTCCTCGAAAAGTCCCACATCATTACAAGTGGTTGCCTCCAAAACAAGTGCAATATCAGGCTTTATTCTCTCACCCACAATTTTTGCGCCCCGAAGTCCCACTTCCTCCTGAACCAAAAAGCAAAAATATGTGTCATACAAAACCTCTTTTTTTATAAGCTCCAAAAGCACCCAGCAGCCTGCCCTATCATCAATTGCCTTTGCCTTTATTATATTTTCCGAAAGCTTTGCAAATTGAGTTGCAAAGCCTGCATAATCACCTATTTTAACAAGCGAAAGTGCCTCTTTTTTACTATTTGCTCCTATATCTATATAAAGGCTTTTAACCTCTGGCACCTTTTTTCTCTCGGAAGAACTTTTAAGATGTATCGCTTTTTGTGCTATCACTCCAGGGATTTGTTTTTCTCCAACAAACACTTTTTTTGAGATTATAACCCTTGTGTCTATTCCGCCCACCTTTTTAAATTCAAGATAACCCTTTTCGGTCACCCCGCTTATTATAAATCCGACCTCATCGGTATGAGCCGATAGCATCACCCTTTTTTTGTTGCTTTTTCCCTTTTTAAGGGCAATTAAATTCCCCATGGTGTCAATGGTTACTTCATCGGCATAGTTTTCAATTTTCTTGCGGATAAGGCTTCTTACCTCTCCCTCATTTCCGCTCACTCCCATTGTATTGCACAATTTTTCTATAAGCACAGCCATTCCTCCATCTCATCATCAAGATTTTCTATAAATCGCACGAGAAGCTCTGCGGTCTTTTCCACATCTGAAATGCTCAAGGTTTCTACAGACGTATGCATATACTTTAGCGGAATGGACAAAAGTGCAGTAGGAACTCCATAGCGCGAAACCTGTATAGCCCACGCATCTGTACCCGTATCGCCGCCATCAGCATCAATCTGAGTTTTTATATTATATTTTTCTGCAGTTTCCAAAAGCCTTTTAAAAAGCTTGGGATGTATGTTGGGACCCACTGTCACAACCACTCCCTCACCAAGTTCAAAGGCATTGTATGAATTGTCAGGGGTTATTCCATGGCAGACATCTATTGCAATCGCAATATCGGGATTTACCGAATATGCTGCCACCTTTGCACCTCTTAAGCCTACCTCCTCCTGAACCGCCGCAACTGCATAGACATCTACATCAAGCTTTATCTTTGCAAGGTTTTTCATCATCGTTACAAGAGCCGCAACCCCTGCTCTGTCATCAAGGGTTTTCCCGCTGTATTTTCCGCCTTTAAGCTCTCCTACTGATTGTGAAAAGGTGACAGGGTCGCCTATTGTTACATATTCTTCTATTTCTTTTTTTGTCATTCCGACATCTATTGTCATGTCGGAAATTTTAAAGCATTTTTCCTCCTCTCCTTTATCCAGCAAGTGAGGAGGTTTTGCACCAATAACCCCCAAAATGTCCTTTTTCCCATGCACTATTACCTCAGCGGAGGGCAAGGTTTCAGGATCTATTCCTCCGACAGGAACAAATTTTAAAAAGCCATGGTCGTCTATTTTACTTATCATAAGACCTATTTCGTCCATGTGTGCCTCTATCATGATTTTTTTGGCATTTTTTTTGTTACATTTTCTAACTGCAATCACATTGCCGAGTGCATCGGTTTTTATTTCATCTGCAAAGGGAGAAAAAAGCTCTGCCACATAGTCAGATATTTTGTATTCAAAACCTGAAATACCTCTTAAGTTGCTTAAAGTATCAATGAGATTTTTCACTTTTATTTTCCTTTCCAAAGCATTTTTTTCAAAATGCGTCATCAAAGCTGGTTAACAAGTTTTTTAAAGAGCCTTCCTCTTTCTTCAAAATTTTTAAACATATCAAAGCTTGTGCTTGCAGGAGACAATAAAACCACATCGCCAGCTTTAGCTTTTTGTCTTGCGGTCTCTACCGCTTCGGGGTAGCTTTTTGCATACACAACACAAACCTCTGTTTTTTTGTTATTTTTTTTAGCATTTTCAAGCACTGCATTATGAATTTTTTCAGAGGTCGCACCTATTAAAATCAAGGTTTTTACATGCTCCTCAATGGGGGCGCCTATTTCGTCATATGGAATACCCTTATCCTTTCCCCCTGCAATCAATATAACCTTTTTGTTAAAAACTCCGAGTGCATTTTTGGTTCGGTTGGGGCTTGAGTCTATGGAGCTGTTATAATATTTTACACCATCAAGCTCCCTTACAAACTCTAACCTGTGCTCCACACCGCCAAAATTTTTAGCAACCTCTTTAATTTGCTCTTTTTTCACCATATCATAAACTGCCGCTATTGCCGCCATGTAATTTTCTGCATTATGCATTCCTGGAAGCTTTATTTCATCAAGCTTTAAAATTTCTTCATCAGCATAATATATTGCACCATTTTTCAAACAAACAAGCGCCTCTTTATCTGACGAGAAGCTTCTTGTCTTTCCCTTTGCCAAAAGTGCAATTTTACTTGTTATATCATTTTTTGAATTTGTAACAAGAATGTCTTCTTCATTTTGATAGAGCATTATATTTTTCTTTGCCTCTATATACTCTTCATAGTCTTTATGCATATCCAGATGATTAGGCGAAATATTTGTTATGACTGCAATATGGGGCGACTTTTTCATTGTGTGCAGCTGAAAGCTGGAAAGCTCCAAAACCACAATGTCATCACTTTTCATATTTTGTGTCTCGCAAAGCAAGGGATTTCCTATATTTCCCCCAAGCCATGCGTTATAGCCTGCTTTTTTAAGCATTTCATGTATAAGTGTGGTTGTGGTGGTCTTTCCGTCACTTCCCGTCACCGCTATAATTTTACAAGGACATATATCAAAAAAGACCTCCATTTCAGATGTCACTATAGCTCCCCTTTTTTTTGCCAAAACAAGTTCAGGGACGTCGTATCTCATACCTGGAGTTTTAAAAATCATGTCCTGATTAAGATTGGCAAGATAATTTTCTCCTAAATTCAAAAAAACTCCAAGCTCCAAAAGCTCGTCATAAATTTCTCCCAGTTCTTCTTTGCTTCGTCTGTCGCAGGCAGTTACTGACGCACCATTTTTTACAAGATATTTTATTAAAGGACGGTTACTTATTCCCACTCCTATTACTGCTATATTTTTGTTTTTGACAGAATTTAAAAATTTATTCAAAGCCTCATTCATATTCTTAAAAAATCCCTCTCTTTTTTTTAAAGTCCTTCCTATATAATATCACATTAGGAAAAAATATACAATAGTTTAGTCAAAAAAAAGGACTGCCCTATTTTTAAAAAAAGAGCAATCCCTTTTATTTTTAATTATTCAGCATCTTCTGCAACTTCTTCTGCTTCTTCGGCAATATATTTTTCAATATCAACAGGAACAACCTCGTCAGCAGGCTCCTCTATAGCAGGAGCTTCCTCTTTTTCTTCCTCAACAGGAGGAGCAAGCAATGCTCTTATGCTGAGGCTGATTTTCTTGGTTTCCCAATTGATTGCAATAATCTTTGCCTCTACCTCGTCGCCTATTGAAAGAGCGTCCTCGGTTTTTTCAATTCTCTTGTTAGCAATTTGTGAAATATGAATAAGACCGTCAACCTGTGGCATAATTTCAGCAAATGCGCCATAGGACATAATTCTTACTATTTTACACTTAACAACATCGCCTTCATTATACTTAGCTTGTGCAATAACCCAGGGGTTATCCTCTGCCTTTTTAAAGCCAAGAGAAATCTTCTTATTTTCAGCGTCAAGGCTCTTTATATAAACTGTGAGAACATCGCCCTCTTTAACAACCTCTGAGGGATGCTTGATTTTGCTCCAGCTAAGCTCAGAAATGTGAACAAGACCATCTACGCCACCCAAATCAACAAATGCACCAAAAGATGTGAGCGACTTAACTGTACCAGTATATTCCTTATCAACTGCCACCTCTGCCCAGAACTTGTCTTCAACTTCCTTCTTCTGAGCCTCCAAAATGGTTCTTGCTGAACCTACTACACGCTTTCTTCTTTCATCAACTTCAATAATTTTAAATTGCACTGTTGTATTCAAGAGGCTTTCTAAGTCCTGAACAAAGCGCAATGATACTTGCTTGGCAGGGATGAAAACCTGATATGCATCAGAAAGTGCTACAACACCTCCGCGTACAGTTTTGATAATTTTGCCTTCCAGAATTTCGCCATTCTCATAAGCTTCTTTAATTTTGTTCCAGCCTTCCATCATGACAATCTTCTTTCTGGAAAGAACTACCTTGCCCTCAGCATCATTCACGCCGACAACATAAACCTTTATTTTGTCGCCCGGAGCCACGAGGTCTTGAGGCTTAACATAGGGGTCGTCAGTTAACTGATCAACAGCTAATTGTCCATTGTACTTAAATCCGCCAAGATCCACAATAATCTCGTTGTTACGAACCTCGACAACAGTACCTTCAATGATGTCCCCGTTGTTCAAAGTCTTGCTTTCATACTGTTCCAGCATTTCAGCAAAAGTTTCCTCGTTTTTCATTTTTTCGTCCATCGTTGTAAAAACCTCCTCGATAATACTGCCTGGTGCAGACGCTCCTGCAGTAATACCTATCCTTTTATTTTTAAAATTTATCCCCTGAGGAATATCCTCAGCGGTTTGGACAAAAAACGTGTCGGGGCAGTTAGCTTTGGATATTTCAAAAAGCTTTTTTGTGTTTGAGCTTTCCCTTCCGCCTATTACCAACATTATGTCAGAATCGGCTGCAAGCACCCTCGCTTCTGCCTGTCTGTCTTTTGTCGCATTACATATTGTATCAAAAATTATAGAGGTTTGGCAAGTGTTTTTAATATTTTGTACTATTTGCACAAAAATTTCTTTATTTATTGTGGTTTGTGCGACAATGCATACAGGATATTTTGCTATATCCTCCGACGGTTTGTCATTATCAGTATATAGAACCTCTGCCTCGTCATTGCACCAGCCATTTATGCCCATAACCTCGGGGTGATTTTTGTCCCCCACAATCACTATTTTATAGCCCTTGTTGTAATGCTCATTCACTATTTTATGAATTTTTTCCACAAATGGGCAGGTTAAATCTACCAGCCTTAAATTTCTTTTTTCAATTTCGTCATAGATTTTTTTCCCTACGCCATGGGTACGTATCACAACACAAGTGCCATCGGGAATTTTCTCTACCGAGTCATAGACTAAAACGCCCCTGCTTTTTAAGTCGCCCACTACCTGCTCGTTGTGTATGAGTGCGCCTAAAGTTGCAATATTTTCTCCCCTTTTTGCCCTTTGGTAGACCTCATCAACCGCTCGCTTTACACCATAGCAAAAGCCTGCAGTTTTTGCAATTTTAACCGACATTTTTCCTCTTCCTCACAAAATATATTTGATTTTTTACGTTTCCTGCATTAAATTTTACAATACAATAGATATTATATTAAAACCTTATAAAATTGTCAAGAGATTATAGAAGTTAAGTCTTTTATTAAATTTTTACATTTTCGAACGTTCATTCGTTGACTTTTTTAAAATTTGTGATATACTATTAATTGTAAAAAACTAAGAAAGGATAAGGCTTATGGACCATTTTGAACTCATTAGTCAGTTTTCCCCCTGCGGCGACCAGCCCGAGGCAATAGAAAAGCTTGTAGCGGGAATAGAAAAAGGCTATGCCGCCCAGACACTTTTAGGTGTTACAGGCTCGGGAAAAACCTTTACCATGGCAAATGTCATAGCAAGGGTTAATAAGCCTACCTTGGTTTTGGCACACAACAAAACTCTTGCGGCTCAGCTTTGCAGCGAGTTTAAGGAATTTTTTCCCAACAACGCAGTAGAGTTTTTTGTTTCCTATTACGACTACTATCAACCCGAGGCATACATCCCCCAGACCGACACCTTCATTGAAAAGGATGCCTCCATAAACGATGAAATAGACAAGCTTCGTCACAGTGCAACTTTTGCGCTATTTGAAAGAAAGGACGTCATAATTGTATCAAGTGTATCCTGCATATATGGTCTTGGTGACCCTGAGGACTATAAAAGCCTTATGCTTTCTTTAAGAGTGGGCATGGAACGTGACCGTGATGACATCTTGCGCAAGTTAGTAGATATGCAGTACGAACGAAACGACATAAACTTTATAAGAAACAAATTCAGGGTGCGTGGCGATGTAATTGAAATTTTCCCCTCCAACAATGGCGAAAATGCCATAAGGGTAGAATTTTTCGGAGATGAAATAGATAGAATATGCGAGGTAAATGTTGTAACGGGCGAGGTTTTGGGCTATCGCAATCATGTTGTTGTTATGCCTGCATCTCACTATGTCACAACGGGTGAAAAAATGATGCTGGCACTTGCCGCAATTGAAAAAGAGCTTGAGGAACAAATTGCATATTTTAATGAAAACAATCTTTTAATAGAGGCACAGCGTATTGAGCAAAGAACAAGATATGACATGGAAATGTTAAGAGAGATTGGCTTTTGTCAGGGCATTGAAAATTATTCCCGTCACATAAGCGGCAGAAAAAAAGGCTCTGCTCCCTACACGCTTATAGATTATTTCCCCGACGACTTTTTAATGATAATTGATGAATCCCATGTTACACTTCCTCAGGTGCGGGGTATGTATAATGGCGACCGTGCAAGAAAGGAAAGCCTTGTCCGCTATGGCTTCAGGCTACCTTGCGCCTTTGACAATCGTCCCCTTACCTTTGAGGAATTTGAAAAAAAGTTAAACCAGGTAATCTTTACAAGTGCCACTCCTGGTGCATATGAGGAAAATCATTCCGAGTCAGTTGCCGAGCAGGTAATAAGACCGACAGGACTTTTAGACCCCGAAATTGAAATTCACCCTATAGAGGGACAAATTGATGACCTCATAGCTCAGATAAATGAACGGACTCAAAAAAATCAGCGTATTTTAGTAACCACCCTTACAAAGAAAATGGCAGAAAATCTTACCGATTATTTAAGCGGAGTAGGTATAAGGGTGCGATATATGCACTCCGAAATTAAAACCATAGAACGAACTGAAATTATAAGGGACTTGCGCCTTGGCGAATTTGATGTTTTAGTGGGCATAAATCTTTTAAGAGAAGGGCTTGATTTGCCTGAGGTTTCATTGGTTGCAATTTTAGATGCAGATAAAGAGGGATTTTTGCGAAGTGAATCCTCCCTTATTCAGACAATAGGACGTGCGGCACGAAATGCAGAAGGTAAGGTTATAATGTACGCAGACACCCTTACTGGTTCTATGGAGCGTGCAATTTCAACAACCAAAAGACGTCGTCTTATTCAGGAAAAATTTAATTCCGAGCATGGTATTGTTCCAAAAACCATTCAAAAGGATATAAGAAAAATTATTGAAAGCCTGGAGCCTGCTATCCAAAAAGCATCTGCTCCCGAAATTGACATCAATGTTGTCATTGCAAACCTAAGGGACGAAATGCTTGCAGCTGCTGAAAATTTAGAATTTGAAAAAGCCGCCGAGCTTCGTGACCGAATAAAAAAACTCCAGTCTTAAATTTTAAAAAGAGGTAGAATATGAATAAATATATTAAAATTCAGGGTGCTAAGGTGCACAACTTAAAAAACATAAATGTTAATATTCCAAGGGAAAAGCTTGTCGTGCTGAC
Source organism: Clostridia bacterium (assembly GCA_045606465.1). Classification (GTDB taxonomy): domain Bacteria; phylum Bacillota; class Clostridia; order UBA1381; family UBA1381; genus CAKSQL01. The sequence continues at coordinate 13,900 of JAZURZ010000137.1, forward strand.
AGGTCTTTCAGGCTCAGGAAAAAGCTCCCTTGCATTTGACACAATATATGCCGAAGGTCAGCGCCGATATGTGGAGTCCTTATCATCTTACGCAAGACAATTTCTAGGGCAGATGGAAAAGCCCGATGTCGACTATATTGAGGGTCTTTCCCCTGCCATAAGTATTGACCAGAAAACCACCTATAAAAATCCCCGCTCCACAGTTGGCACAGTTACCGAGATATATGATTATCTGCGCCTTTTGTATGCAAGGATAGGAGTTCCTCATTGTCCTAAATGTGGCAAAGTAGTTTCCCGTCAGAGCATTGACCAGATTGTTGACAGGGTTCTTTCCCTTGAAGAAAAAACCCGTATTCAGATTTTAGCCCCCGTAATACGAGGTAAAAAGGGTGAGCACAAAAAGGTTTTTGAAGACGCAAAAAAAAGCGGCTATGTGCGAGTTAAAGCTGACGGAATACTTTATGACTTGTCTGATGAGATAAACCTTGAAAAAACAAAGAAGCACAACATTGAAATTGTAGTTGACCGACTTATAATAAGACCTGACATTCAACAGCGTCTTACCGATTCTGTTGAAACTGCACTTGCTCTTACAGGCGATGTTGTAATGGTGGAAATTATTGATGGCGAGGTTCTTTCCTTTAGCCAAAGCTACGCCTGCGAGGACTGTGGAATAAGTCTTCAGGAGCTTTCGCCAAGACTCTTTTCATTTAATAATCCATATGGTGCCTGCCCCGAATGTGATGGCTTGGGAAGCAAATTTAAAATCGACCCTGATCTTATAATAGCTGATGAGAATTTGAGCCTTTTAGAGGGTGCAATTTATTGCACTGGCTGGGCAGCTCCCCACATTCCTGACAGTATGGCACATATGTACTATACTGCCCTTGCAAAGCACTATGGCTTTGACATAAACACTCCCTTGTGTGATTTACCAAAAAAAATCAAAGACATTGTTTTTTATGGCACAAATGGCGAAAAAATTGAGATTGCTTACGAAAAGAGCTATGGCAGAGGGACATATCTTGCGCCCTTTGAGGGAGTTATTACAAATCTTGAGCGACGCTATCATGAAACAACATCGGACTATTCAAAATATGACATAGAGCGTTACATGAACGAGGTTATGTGTACTAAATGTAATGGTGCAAGACTCAGCGACGAGGTACTTGCAGTCACCATAAATGATGTAAACATCTGGGATTTTTGCTGTATGTCCATTGGCGAGGAAATGGAATTTATAAAAAATCTTATTCTTTCTGAACGTGAACAGATGATTGCCGAGCAGATTATAAAGGAAATAAAGGCAAGGTTGCAGTTTCTTCTTGATGTAGGTCTTGAATATCTGACCCTTTCACGCTCGTCAGGCACACTCTCAGGCGGCGAGGCGCAGAGAATACGCCTTGCAACTCAGATAGGCTCGGGACTTATGGGGGTTTTGTATATTTTAGACGAACCCAGCATCGGCTTACATCAGCGTGACAACGAAAGACTCATAGGCACCCTAAAGCATCTTCGTGATTTAGGAAACACCGTCATTGTGGTTGAACATGATGAGGACACTATGCTTGCTGCCGACCACATAATTGACATAGGACCTGCTGCTGGTATCCATGGCGGCGAAATCGTGGGCGAGGGTAATGCAGAAAAGCTTAAAAAATGCCCCACTTCCCTGACGGGGAAATATCTTTCAGGCGAAAAATTTATACCCGTCCCTGACTTAAGACGCACCCCCTCAGGCTGGCTTAAAATTGTGGGAGCAGAAGAAAATAACTTAAAAAATATAGACGTAAAAATTCCACTTGGAGTTTTTACTTGCATAACAGGGGTTTCGGGTTCAGGGAAAAGCTCTCTTGTAAACGAAATTTTATACAAGCGCCTTGCTCATGATTTGAATCGTGCAAAAACCCACGCCGGGAAGCACAAAAAAATTGTTGGAATTGAGCAGCTTGACAAAATTATTGACATAAACCAGGCTCCTATAGGAAGAACACCCCGCTCCAACCCTGCAACCTATACAAATCTTTTTAACGATATACGAGATGTATTTGCCGCAACCAACGAGGCAAAAACACGAGGCTATAAAGCGGGAAGATTTAGCTTTAATGTCAAGGGCGGAAGGTGCGAAGCGTGCACAGGCGACGGAATTATGAAAATTGAAATGCATTTTCTTGCCGATATTTTTGTCCCTTGCGAGGTTTGCGGCGGAAAGCGTTACAATCGTGAAACCCTTGAGGTAAAATATAAGGGGAAAAATATCTATGAAGTCCTGGAAATGACAGTTGATGAGGCATTGGAATTTTTTAAAAATCTTCCCAAGCTAAAAAGAAAGCTCGAAACCTTAAGGGATGTCGGTCTTGGATATATTAAATTAGGTCAAAGCTCCACAACACTCTCGGGCGGCGAGGCACAAAGAGTTAAGCTTGCAACCGAGCTTTCAAAGCGCAGTACAGGCAAAACAATATATATTTTAGACGAGCCTACCACAGGTCTTCACACCGCCGATGTTCATCAGCTTATCAAGGTTTTGCAACGCCTTGTTGAGGGTGGCAACTCGGTAGTGGTTATTGAACACAATCTTGATGTTATAAAGGTCGCCGACCATATAATCGATCTCGGCCCTGAGGGCGGAGATATGGGCGGTGAAGTAGTTGCATGCGGAACTCCCGAAGAGGTTTGCAAATGCGAACGCTCATACACAG
>JAZURZ010000138.1:0-16728 GCA_045606465.1 Clostridia bacterium
TCCAATCTCGGGGTGGTAGAGCTTACTATTGCGCTTTATAAAGTTTTTGACTTTCCAAAGGATAAGGTGATATGGGATGTAGGGCATCAGGCATATGTACATAAAATTTTAAGCGGAAGAAAAGACCTTTTTCCGACTTTGAGAAAATTTGGTGGAATGAGTGGCTTTCCCAAGACTTGTGAGAGCGAATTTGATTGCTTTAATACAGGGCATAGCTCAACCTCGGTTTCTGCAGCCTTAGGCTTTGCACGTGCAAGGGATCTGGCAGGCAAAGATGAGAATGTCATCGCCGTGTTTGGTGATGGTGCTCTGACTGGTGGAATGCTTTATGAAGCATTAAATGATGCAGGTCATAAAAAAACAAAGCTCATATTAATTTTAAATGATAATGCCATGTCAATTTCCAAAAATGTGGGAGCAATTTCCAAGCATTTGAGAAATTTGCGTACAAAGCCCGGGTATCATAAATCGAAAAGACGGGTAGAGAGATTTTTGTCAAAAATTCCTTTGTGTGGCAAAGTTTTTTCAGAACTTATAAAAAAGATGAAGCGTATGCTTCGAAGTGCAGTTTTGCCGCCCACTATGTTTGATGATTTAGGTCTTGAATATATAGGCCCTATAGACGGGCATAGCATGAGCAAAATGATAGATGCGCTGGAGGTTTCCAAGGAAGCAACAAAGCCTGTCATATTACATGTGCTTACTAAAAAAGGAAAGGGATATTCTCCTGCAGAGCAAAATCCTCAGTATTTTCATGGGGTATCGCATTTTGTATCCGATTCAGAAATTCTTGAAGCAAAAGAGGATTATTCTGCCTGCCTTGGAAAACATCTTTGTATTCTTGCAGAAAAAAATGAAAAAATTGCGGCAATTACAGCTGCTATGCCTATAGGAACAGGACTTGATTTGTTTGCAAAGAAATTTAAAAATCGATTTTTTGATGTAGGAATTGCAGAGCAACATGCAGTAACCTTTGCTGCAGGAATGGCAATGGCAGGGCAAATTCCCGTCATAGCAGTTTATTCCTCTTTTCTTCAAAGAGCATACGATCAGATTTTGCATGATGTATGTCTTCAAAATCTTCATGTTGTATTTTGCATTGACCGAGCCGGAGTGGTGGGTGCTGACGGAGAAACACACCATGGCTTATATGATATTTCATTTTTGTCGCATATGCCCAATATGACAATTTTGTCCCCTTCTTCTTTTAAAAGCATGCAAGAAATGCTTGACTATGCAATAATTAAGCACAATGGTCCTGTGGCAATCCGCTATCCAAGAGGAAATGAAGAATTTTTAAATTCAAAAGAATTTAAATTTGGCAAGGCTGAAGTTTTGGCACAGGGAGATAGTGTGAGCATAATATCATGCGGAAGAATGATGAATAAAGCAGAAAAAGTTTTGGGAATATTGAAAGAAAAATCAATAGATGCAGAGCTTATAGAGCTTGCAACAATAATTCCCTTGGACAAAAAAACACTTGCAGAGTCAATAAAAAAGACTGGATTTGCAGTAGTTATAGAGGACCATTCATCAGGAGGAGTTTCAAGCCTTGTGGCAGAGTGCATAGCAGCGGAAAAAATCAATGCGCATTTTAAAAGCTTTGCATATCCTAAAAAGCCTATAACTCATGGAACAATAAGAGAGCTTGATGAACTTTATAATATAGAAGAGGAAAAAATAGCAGAAGAAATAATTTTAACGCTAAAGGAAGAAAAAAATGAGTGAAAAAATAAGATTGGATATATTTTTAGCCGATAGCGGACTTGCCCCAAGCAGAGAAAGAGCAAAGACAATGATTATGGAGGGCATGGTCTATATAGACAATCAGAAATGTGACAAACCGGGACAGCAGATAGACCCTGAAAAAACAAAGCCTGAAATAAGAGGCGAGGTTTTAAAATATGTGAGTAGAGGTGGCTTGAAATTAGAAAAAGCCATGGCCGAATTTCCTATTGTGCTTGATGGAAAAACAACAATGGATATAGGTGCATCTACGGGGGGATTTACTGACTGTATGCTGCAAAATGGTGCAAAAAAGGTTTTTGCAGTTGATGTAGGCTATGGTCAGTTTGCGTGGAAATTAAGAAATGATGCTCGAGTTGTCAATATGGAAAGAACAAATATCCGATATGTTACTCCCGAACAAATAGGAGAAAAAATAGATTTTGCATCAATAGATGTGTCCTTTATATCCTTGTGTTTGGTGTTGCCTGTCACAAAAGAGCTTTTAGCAGATGACGGAGAAATTATCGCACTTATAAAGCCTCAGTTTGAAGCAGGGCGAGGACAGGTAGGCAAAAAGGGAGTTGTGCGTGATATTAAGGTGCATTATGAGGTAGTAGAGAAGATAATAAATTTTGCTATAGAAAATGGATTTTATCCGGCAGGACTCACATATTCACCAATAAAGGGCCCGGAGGGAAATATAGAATACCTTGTTTATCTTAAGAGAAAACCTACTGAAGAAGTGATTTTGCCTGAACGAATTCGTGAGGTTGTGGATATGTCACATGAAATGATTTAAAAGGAATTTGTGAAAAATAAGGCTTATAATTACTTAAATAATTAAAAAAGGTGAAAAATTATGCATGATATATTGGAAAAGGGAAGTGCAGAATTAGGATTTCCTCTTTCAGAAGAAAAAATAGAACAACTAAAAAAATATGCAGGGCTTTTGAGAGAGTGGAACGAAAAAATAAATCTGACTGCAATAACTGAGCCAAAAGAAATTGCAGTAAAGCATTTTCTTGACAGCCTTACGCCAATACTTACTGGATATGTTAAAGGTAAGGTTATTGATGTTGGTACAGGAGCAGGATTTCCCGGAATGGTTTTAAAAATTGCTTGTCCCCAAATAGAATTAACCCTGTTGGATTCTCTTAATAAAAGAATAAATTTTTTAAGAGAAGTTGCATGTAAAATTGGTGCATATGATATTGAGCTTATTCATTCAAGAGCCGAGGACGGAGCAAGAACTTCGCTTAGAGGAAACTTTGATACAGTTGTTTCCAGAGCAGTTGCCAACATGACAACACTCAGCGAATTGTGTTTGCCTTTTTTAAAGGTAGGAGGCAGATTTTTGGCATTAAAAGGTCCCCTGGCAGAGGAGGAGCTTGAAAGTGCAAAGCGTGCAATTTTTATACTTGGAGGAGAAGTCGAAAGGGTTTTTGAGGTGAAAATTCCCTATTCTGACCTCTCACATAAGATAATTATTATAAAAAAGATAAGACAAACTCCCCTTCAATATCCCAGAAAAGCAGGAATCCCGACAAAAGACCCTCTCGAACAATGTTATAATTTGAAAAAAGGTGTCAAAAAGTAAAAATTCTGCATTTTTATGTCAAACGTTTTTTCTTTTCTTTTGAATTTTTTATGGTATAATTGGAAATGTAAGGCAGTAAATTCTTATTTACAGCATATAGATGAATGCTCCCAATTATACCATCTTTTTTTGCTGACTCCCTTTTCTGCCTTATTCCGAACAGAAGATAAAAAATAAAGATACATAGCTTTGAGCACTGCTTTTTAAAATGTATTTTTAAAAATTATCGGTCTGTTCAAAACATGACCTTCCACCACCGAGGAGCAGGACGGATGCGGCAGTCTTTTTTCCATACATCCATCAACCCTTTTAAGACTGTCGCACTCCGGAATGCATCGGGAAGTGAGAACTTTTTAAGATATAACAGGCATGTGTGCCGCAAGGAAAGGAAGGGGATACTGTGTGATAGAAGCATTGAAGAATTTTTTCAATAACGATAAAATGCGTGTGGTAAATTTGCCCATGCACAGTATAAGGCCAAATCCCTATCAGCCGCGCAAGCATTTTGATGCTATCAGTCTAAAGGAGCTGTCGGCATCTATTAAAGAATTTGGTGTAATACAACCTATTTCAGTGAGAATTGTTGAAGATGGATATGAAATAATTGCAGGAGAGCGGCGTTTTCGTGCAGCAGAGAATATAGGATTAAAGGAAATACCGGCTATTGTAATGAATGCTGATAATAATAAGTCAGCGTTGCTGGCATTGCTCGAAAATCTTCAGCGTGAGGATTTGTGCTTTTTTGAAATAGCGGAAGGTTATCAGAAGCTTATACGTGAGCAGGGAATGACTCAGGATGATTTGGCAAAAAAATTAGGAAAAAGTCAATCCACTGTTGCAAACAAAATAAGATTATTAAGACTCTCACCAAGAGTAAAAAAGATTATAAGAGATTTTTCTCTTACAGAGCGTCACGCACGCGCACTTTTAAATATTTCAGACGAGGAACTACAGCTTACTGCGGCAAGAACAATTTGCAGGCAACGCTTAAATGTTCAGCAAAGCGAAGATCTGATTCGAGAGCTTATGTCGGAGGAGAAAAAAGTATCTTCACAAAAGGTAAAAATTCCTGTTGTTAAAGACGTGCGTATATTTACCAACACTGTCAAAAAAGCACTTGATATCATGCGTGAAAATGGCGCTAATGCCGACATGGAGAAAAATGTCTTTGACTGGGGCATAGAATATGTAATAAAGGTAAGAACAGAAACAGATTAAAAATATTCCTTGATTGACCGCAAAAAATCAGGCGGGCGGCGGGGTTTTCATTTTCTCCCTTTTTTAAAAAGAAGACAAGGCATTAAAAAATTGTCTTCTTTAAAAAAGCAAAACAAATCCCACTTTTGATTTGCTTTTGGCATATAAGGAAAATAAATTCCTTATGCAACAAAAAACCCTAATAAAAAATACCAATGTATCAGATTTAAGCTGAACTTGGTATTTTTTATTGTCTTTTTTAATAAAGAAATAAAATATAGTTGATTTTTTGGGGAATTTGAGGTAAAATAATTATGAAATAGTAGATATTAAAAGACTTTTTAAAAGCTATACCAAGGAGGCTATAATAAATGCATGAGGTTTTTGAAAAGAAAGGCTTTATTTGTGATATGGACGGCGTAATATATCACGGTAATAAAATTTTAGATGGAGTAAAGGATTTTGTTAATTGGTTGATTGATAATGACAAAAAGTTTGTTTTTCTCACAAATAGTCCCGAAAAAACTCCTCACGAGCTTAGCATGAAATTAGACAGAATGGGGTTGTCAGTTTCTGCCGACCATTTTTATACAAGCGCTATGGCAACAGCAGAATTTCTGGACACTCAAAAGCCGAATTGCACAGCTTATGTTATAGGTGAGGCGGCACTTACAAAGGCGTTGTATGACCGCAGTATATATATGAACGATGTAAATCCTGATTATGTTGTTGTGGGGGAAACCAGAACATATAATTTTGAAAAAATAGAAAAAGCTATTGAACTTGTAAATAAGGGAGCTAAGCTGATAGGCGCAAATCCTGATATTACAGGACCTACCGAAAGGGGAGTTATGCCTGCAACAGGCTCACTTATTGCACCAATAGAAATATCTACGGGTAAAAAAGCTTATTTTGTGGGAAAGCCTAATCCTCTTATGTTAAGACATGGTCTTAAAAAGATTAATTGCCATAGTGAGGAAATTGCCTTTATTGGCGACCGCATGGATACTGATATTATTGCAGGAATCGAATCAAATGTAGATACTGTGCTTGTTTTGAGCGGCGTTACTGCTTTGGATGATATAGATAATTTTCCCTATAGACCAAAATATATTTTCAAAAGCATAAATGATATGCTAAAATACAAATAAAAAAATGCACACTCATTTTGAGTGTGCATTTTTTGCTTTCGGTTATATTATAGATGCAGGTCAATTAATCATAATTATTTTTATTCTTTAAACGGAATCATGCCTCGGTTTTTCTTTTAAAAAATGCTTTAACTGAACATATCCACCCCAAACAATAAATGTTACAATGCAAAATCCAATCAATGTCCAAAAAACATATATCCATCCAAAATTGTCTGCTATTACTCCAAGCCCATACGCGCTGATTGTACTTCCTAAATAACAAAATCCATTCAAAATTCCGGCAAACAGTCCTGAATTAACCTTTCCTCTCATAAACAAAGGAAAGATACTTGTAATCAAACTGTTCAAACTTGAAGCTAAAAAGTTTACAACAACCAGACCAATAAGCAAAAAGGCTACCAATTCAAGTGTCAAACTTCCAATAATAATACCAATAAAAACAGCAATAATAGCAAAAACCGCCGCACAATGATTTACATAATCGGGAATTTTTTTATGTAACCTTAAAGCAAATACATTACCAAACACCGCTAAAACAGGTAAAAGTAGAGTTAACAATATAGAAAGCGAGTCGCTCATAGAAAATTCTTCTTTAAGGATTGATGGAACCCATGTTGTTAATCCATCTTTTATTAAATTAACTCCGATTGCGCAAAAACACAATACATATATAGATGCAAAAAAGATTTTTCTTTCTCCGATTTTTTGTTGTTTCTGCTCGGGAATGTCGGCTTTAGCTTCTTTTACGATCTCTTCCTCCGCTCTTTCACCCTTTGCAATTATTACTGCTTTGTTGTATAACAATATCCATATAATAGCCACGACAATTACAGCAAAGCCAGCAGTATAAAAAGAAAGCTTGAATTTATCAAAAGCGGCATATATTGAACTTAATCCATAGATAATCAATGTTCCGAACGCCACAGTTGTACCCATAACCACGCTGGAATTCCCCAAAACTTTTTGAGGCAATGCCTCCGAGAGCAATCTTACAATTGTCGGCCAAAGTATAGACAACACAAATCCATTCGCTAACCATAACCATTTTATAATAGAAAAATTCGAGCTAACTGCAATTATAAGATTTATAGTTGCAGATATAATCAAGCTAAAAAAAATCATCCATTTAATATTATATTTTTTGCAAAACAGACCATTAAATACCTGCCCAATTCCGTACGCAAAAAAGAAAAATGTAGGAACTGTACCAGCTTGCGCTTTTGTTATACCATAAAAATCTATAATTTGTGTAATATTGGCTGAATAATTGACTTTTCCAAGATAAGATGTAGTATAAACAAGCCAGCCCAGTAAAATTAACAACCAAGCTCCGCTTTTTTTGTTTTGTTTTGAATTCAAGTAATGTTGCATAAGTCAAACATCCCCCTTTTGTGACTTTTGAGTTCATAATAGACGTAAGATATTTTTAGTGAAATATCTCACTTCGTTCGATGTGAAATAATTTACTCCGCAAATCGTGAAATTTTTCTGCTTATGCAGAAAGTAAAATAAAATAAATCCACACGCCGAAAGGCTTATTTCGCATTGTGAAGCAATATTTCATGCCCGAAGGGTATTTCACAAATCCTGAAAGGATTTATTTTGTTGAAAAAAGCACTTCCGAAGAAGTGCTTTTTTCTGGCTGCGGGAACAGGATTCGAACCCGTACAGAATGAGTCAGAGTCATTAGTGCTACCATTACACTATCCCGCATTGTATGGTGCGAGGGACGAGACTTGAACTCGCAAGGTAAAAACCACACGCCCCTCAAACGTGCGCGTCTGCCGATTCCGCCACCCTCGCATTTACAACATCAACTATTATACCAAAGTTTGTTTGCTTTGTCAACAATTATTTTTTAAAAAACTGTACAAAAAAATTTTTTAAAATACTTGTGATATATAAAATATGTGTTATAATATTCTCATGGGAACTACGTTCAGCGCCGCAATTTCTTGCGGCTGCAAAACAAAGTTTTGCCCATGAGAGATTGTAACACTTCCCAAAAATGCCCTTGCAAGCAAGCATTTATAGTATTGCAATTATTTAAAATAATATCTAGGTAATTGTAAAATTAAAAAATTTTACAATTACTCATAAAATAATATCCAAAAGGAGAAAATATTAAGAATATGAGAAAAAGCGGAATATTAATGCACATTTCCTCGCTACCGTCCGACTATGGAATAGGCACAATGGGAAAAGAGGCATATAGATTTATAGATTTTTTAAAAAATTCAAATCAGAAATATTGGCAGGTTCTGCCTGTAAATCCTACAAGCTATGGGGATTCGCCCTATCAATCGCCATCTGCATTTGCGGGAAATCCATATTTTATTGACCCTGATATTTTAATAGAAAAGGGACTTTTGAAAAAACATGAGGTTGACAACTATTTTTTTGGTGCTGATGAGCGTTGTGTAAATTATGAACTGTTGTTTCAGAACAGATACCCAATGCTTAGGACTGCCTATAGCAGATTTGAAAAAAATGAGGATTTTTATTCCTTTTGTAACGAAAATTCTTTATGGCTGGACGAATTTGCACTTTTCATGTCCATGAAGGAAGAAAATCACTATCGTTCATGGATTTATTGGGAGGAAGCATATAAAAATCATGACGTTGATACCATAAATGAGGCAAAAAAAAGACTTTCACATACCATTGATTTTTACAAATTCTTGCAATATGAATTTTTTCTTGAATGGTCGGATATGAAAAAATACGCAAATGACAATGGCATCGAAATCATAGGAGATATGCCAATTTATGTTGCATTGGACAGTGCAGAGGTATGGAGCATGCCACATTTGTTTCAAATGAATGAGGAGCATATGCCAATAAATGTTGCAGGCTGTCCGCCTGACTTTTTCAGTGAAAAGGGTCAATTCTGGGGAAATCCTCTTTATCGCTGGGATGTTATGGAACGGGAAAACTATAATTGGTGGATCGAGAGAATAAAGCTGTCCCAAAAGCTTTTTGATAAAATGAGAATAGACCATTTCAGAGGCTTTGAGTCTTATTATAGCATTGATTTTGAAAAGGCAGATGCTACTGTCGGTGTTTGGGAAAAAGGTCCCGGCATGAAATTGTTTAACAAAGTAAAGGAGTGCCTTGGCGAGGTTAATATTATTGCGGAGGATTTGGGATTTCTCACAGAAGAAGTGCATGATTTGCTCAGAGAAAGCGGATATCCCGGTATGAAGATTTTGCAATTTGCATTTGACCCGCATGGTGACAGTGCATATCTTTTGCATAATCATATTCCCAAAAGCGTGCTTTATACCGGAACACATGACAATGATACAACCCGTGGTTGGTATGAGAGCCTAAAGGACGAGGAAAAACAATTTGTTAATGACTACTTGAGAATAAAAGACAAGTCCGAGGTATCAAATGCCCTGATATGCACAGCTCTTAGCAGTGTTTGCGAAATGGCAATAATTCCCATTCAGGATTATCTTGATTTAGGCGGCGAGGCAAGAATGAATATTCCTTCAACCTTGGGCGGAAATTGGCAGTTCAGAATAAAAAAAGATGACATAAATAAGAAATTGGAAGAAAAAATAGCAAAAATGACAAAAACATATAGAAGATAGGAGGGAAAAAAGTGAGCAAAAAGAAAAAATTGCTTGCAGTTGCACTTGGTGCGACGGCGGTTGGTGCATATCGTGCAATAAAAGGAAAGGGAGCATTTAATAAAATTCGCTTTGCTGAGCAGCATGAAGCGGTTGCAAGATATATTGATTCGCATCACCACGGAGCAATATACTCGCCCATTGAGCAGATATCAAATGGCTGGAGTTGCGTCATAACCGATGGAAAAATGCGATATTTGCTTTACATAACCTGCTCCGACGATGGTGTTTTTATCTTTGACGAAACCTTGCTTGATTGATTTTAAATTAAAAGTTCCATTTTGAATATTTGCTTTTAAAAAAGGATAAAATATACCTGTACCCTGAAAAAACAGAGTGCAAAAATATTTTTAGGAGGCAAACAATTATGGGATGCAATGAAAACAAATCAATTAAATGTACTGTTCAACAGTGTAAATATCACTGTCACGAAAAAGACTACTGTTCACTTGACTGCATTACTGTGGGAACACATGAAATGAATCCTACAGTAAGCGAATGTGTTGACTGTAAATCATTTAAATTAGCGTAAGAAAATATTTTAAAAAAATAAGCTGCGACTTTAAATTTTGCTTGTAAAGTCATAGCTTATTTTTTCGTTTCCTATTGAAAAAAGTAAAATTTTGGTGTATAATATATTTGTCGGAGCAATCCGATAAGGCAAGATTTCTTAACGGTGTTTTCGCCGGCGGTTATGCCCACCTTTGCATACAAGCATTTATGCTGAGTTTATGAAGGGAGGGGTGCTTATGAAAAGTAAGCATATTGCTACATATGGCAAAAAAACTCTTAAGTGCAGTTTTTGTAGTAATCATTTTAATGATACTATTCCCCATAAAAGCACAATAGCCGCCCTCTGCTCAGGTCGGCTATTGTAAAATAGTTCGTATTTTGGCATAACCGTTTGAGGTCTTGCCTTTTTTCTATATTCATTATATAAAATAAAATTTGTTTTGTCAACTATTTTTTTTATTTTCACTTGAAATTATGTTTGATTCGTGTTATAATACGAGTACCACACTTTTTTACCAGACAAATTAATATGTTATTGTGTATAAAAATTATAAGTGCATAAAAACTTATAAACAAAAAACAATACGTTATGTAAAAAACGTATGCTTTTTTTCGTGTTTTTTTGTTTATTTGGTTTTTATGCTACAATATAACATGACATTTGGTGAAAAAGTGTGTGGTTATACTTTTTTTGAAAGAAAGCCTCTGCGTTTTTTAATGCGTGGCTTTGCTTTTAAAGTATGCCACGCATTTTTTAATTGAAGGAGGGTGTTGAAAGTCATGGCAGACTACAAAGATATGTATTATGCATTATTTAATAAACTGACAGATGTCATTGAAGAACTAAAAGAAATTCAATGTCAAATGGAAGAAATGCATTTATCAGATTGTTCGGAAAATACGAGCGAGTCTGAGTAAAAATAATAAAAGATAATTTCCCACGTTAATTAAAAAATCAATTTGACATAAAATAAAAAACAAGCTATACCTTTAAGCTTTTTGGTGTATATAAAAATCTTGATGTATGGCTTGTTTTTGTTATTTTTATAAATTTTTATTAAAAAATTTCTTCCTATTATATATAACAAAATTTGCAATAAAAAATATGCCGCCAAAATGGCGGCATATTTTCATGTAAAGATTAGTTTAATTCAGCAAAGTATTTGATTGTTCTAACCATCTGGCTGGTGTATGAATTTTCGTTATCATACCATGAAACAACCTGAACCTCATACAAATCGTCAGAAATTTTGCAAACCATTGTCTGAGTAGCATCAAACAATGAACCATAGCGGATTCCGATGATGTCTGAAGAAACAATTTCGTCCTCGTTGTAGCCAAAAGACTCAGAAGCAGCAGCCTTCATAGCAGCGTTGATGCCTTCCTTAGTGATGTCCTTGCCCTTAACAACAGCTGTAAGAATTGTTGTTGAGCCTGTAGGTACAGGAACTCTCTGTGCAGAGCCGATGAGCTTGCCATTGAGTTCAGGGATAACAAGACCAATAGCCTTAGCAGCACCTGTTGAGTTAGGAACTATATTAACAGCACCTGCTCTTGCACGTCTTAAATCTCCCTTTCTGTGGGGACCGTCAAGAATCATCTGGTCGCCTGTGTAAGCATGGATTGTTGCCATGATACCTGACTGAATGGGAGCATAATCGTTCAACGCCTTAGCCATAGGAGCTAAGCAGTTTGTTGTACATGAAGCAGCTGAAATGATTGTGTCATCAGCTGTAAGTGTGTTTTCATTAACGCTGAAAACAACAGTTTTGAGGTCGTTGCCTGCAGGAGCAGAAATAACAACCTTTTTAGCACCTGCATCAATGTGAGCCTGGCTCTTTTCCTTTGAGCAATAGAAGCCTGTGCACTCTAAAACAACATCAACGCCGATTTCGCCCCAAGGCAAATCAGCAGCTTTTGGCTCACTGTAGATGGTGATTTTCTTGCCATCAACAATGATTGCACCCTCAGCAGCCTCAACGGTGTGACCGTCATATCTGCCTTGTGAAGAATCGTACTTCAACAAATGAGCCAACATTTTTGGATCTGTAAGATCGTTGATAGCAACAATCTCATAACCCTCTGCACCAAACATTTGTCTGAAAGCCAAACGTCCGATACGTCCGAAACCATTAATCGCAACTTTAACTGCCATGATTAACATCCTCCTAAAAATTTAATTTTAATAATTAAGCTTGTCTTAAGAGAATTTTCTCCTAAAATTGCTTACCAAAGTATATTTTACCTCAAAATTATAAAATATACAAGGGGTAATTGTTAAATTTATGACATTTTGCCTATTTTTTTAAAATTTTGGAGTATTTAACAAAAAAAATATATAAAAAAACCAGATTTTAATGTAAAATTTTTACGAGGCACAAAATGTTGTGTTAAAATGAAGAAAAGAACTCAATTTATTGATTAAAAAGTAAAGTTGCACATACTCTATTGCTGTTTTGGGCTTTAATTCGGCAATTTTTTGCCATTTATTTAAAAAAAATGCTTGACATATGCGTCATTTTTTTGATATACTTGTATATGCTGGACTGTAGTATGGACAAAATATCAACGAAAGGAATTTTGGGATGTTTAACGAAGCTGAAAGAAAAAATTTAAAAATCGGCTTTAAAGAGGTTATGAGTGTAATATCCAAAAATTGTGCCGCAAGGGTTGTCATTGCTGAAAATTGCGATGACAAAATTAAGGTTCCCCTTTTGCAAGCAGCCAAAGAAACAGGCGTGCAAGCAGAGTATGTTGAAACAACAAAGGCATTGGGAAAGCTTTGCGGAATTGATGTTGGTGCGTCTTGTGCAGCGGTTGTGAAATTTTAGTTTATATCATATCTTATATTAAAAGATGTGTTATAAAATAAATATTTTAAAAAGAAAGAGAGGTGTAACACGGTATGCCAACATTTAATCAGTTAGTTAGAAAGGGAAGACAGACTTCAGTTAAGAAGTCAACTGCTCCTGCTCTTCAAAAGAGCTTAAACTCTTTGAAGAAGAAAACTAATGACCACAGCTCACCCCAAAAGAGAGGTGTGTGTACAGCGGTTAGAACTGCAACACCGAAAAAGCCTAACTCAGCTCTTCGTAAGATTGCCAGAGTAAAGCTTACAAATGGTATTGAAGTAACTGCTTACATTCCAGGTATCGGTCACAATCTTCAGGAACACAGCGTTGTGTTAATAAGAGGTGGAAGAGTAAAAGACCTTCCAGGTACCAGATACCACATTATCAGAGGTACACTCGATACACAGGGTGTTGCTAAGAGAATGCAGAGCCGTTCAAAGTACGGCGCAAAGAGACCTAAGCCTGAAAAGAAATAATAAAAGGTTTTAAAGTCTTTTAAAAAATGTATCACATGATTAGTGCATATCGGGTTATATCTGTTTAGAAGAATATAAATCGCATACGCACAGACGGAGCTTTGGAAAAATAAGCTCAGAGTACCGGTGATATTCATTAAAAAAGCGTATTTGACGCTAATTATTATGAAGGAGGGAAGTAACGTGCCAAGAAAGGGTTATATTGCAAAAAGAGAGGTTCTTGCCGATCCTATCTATAACAGCGTGGTTGTTACAAAGCTTATAAACAACATCATGCTTGATGGTAAAAAGGGTGTTGCGCAAAGAATCGTATATGATGCTTTTGACATCATTAAAGAAAAGACTGGTCGTGAACCATTAGAGGTATTTGAAGAAGCACTTGACGCTATCATGCCTGTACTTGAAGTAAAGGCAAGACGTGTCGGCGGTGCAACATATCAGGTGCCAATGGAGGTTCGCCCCGAACGCAGACAGACATTGGGATTAAGATGGTTAACCCGTTACTCAAGAGAGCGTAACGAAAAGACCATGAAAGAAAGACTTGCAAATGAATTACTTGACGCATTAAATGGTACCGGCGGTTCAGTTAAGAAGCGTGAGGATACTCATAAGATGGCTGAGGCTAACAGAGCTTTTGCACATTATCGTTGGTAAGTCTTTAAGAAGATAAAATTAAAAATAACAAAACAAATTGTTCTTCGTTTAAAAAACGTGGGAAAGGAGGATGTATAACATGGGTAGAGAATATTCATTGGAAAATACAAGAAATATCGGTATCATGGCTCACATCGATGCTGGTAAAACTACTACAACAGAAAGAATTTTGTACTACACAGGCCGTATCCATAAGATGGGCGAAACTCATGAGGGAGCAGGTACCATGGACTGGATGGCACAGGAGCAGGAAAGAGGTATCACAATTACTTCAGCTGCTACAACTTGTTTTTGGGCAAAGAAAGAAGGCTCAAAGGCAGGCGTGAAGCACAGAATCAATATCATCGACACACCGGGACACGTTGACTTTACAGTTGAAGTTCAGCGTTCATTGAGAGTTCTTGACGGTTCTGTAACAGTTATGTGTGCTAAGGGCGGCGTTGAGCCCCAGTCAGAAACTGTATGGCGTCAGGCTAACGACTATAATGTTCCTCGTATGATTTATGTAAATAAAATGGACATTATGGGTGCAGATTTTTATAACGTTGTAAAGATGGTAAAAGAACGTTTGCAGGCTAATGGTGTGCCCATTCAACTTCCTATAGGTTCAGAGGATACTTTCAAGGGAATCATTGACTTGATGACTATGAAGGCTGAAATATACTACGATGAAATGGGTACTCAGTATGGTGAGGAAGAAATTCCTGCTGATATGCTTGAAATGGCTCAGGAATACAGAGCAAACATGGTTGAGGCTATTGCTGAAACAGATGAGGATTTGATGATGGCTTATCTTGAGGGCGAGGAAATTCCAGTAGAAGACCTTAAGGTAGCTCTTAGAAAAGCTACAATCAATAACGAAATTGTCCCCATGCTTTGCGGAACATCTTATAGAAATAAGGGTGTTCAGATGTTGCTTGACGCTATTATTGACTATATGCCAGCACCTGTAGATGTTCCTAACATCAAGGGTGTTAACCCTGACACTGAAGAAGAGGACGAAAGACCTTCATCAGATAATGCTCCGTTTGCAGCTTTGGCATTCAAAATTGCAACCGACCCATTTGTTGGTAAAATCTGCTTCTTCAGAGTTTACTCAGGTACAGTTGAATCAGGTTCATATGTTCTTAATGCCTGCAAGGGTAATAAAGAACGTTTGGGCAGAATTTTGCAAATGCACGCTAACCACAGAGAGGATATATCTATAGTATATTCAGGAGATATTGCCGCTGCAGTTGGTTTAAAGAACACAACTACAGGTGATACACTCTGCGATGAGAAAAATCCGATTATATTGGAGTCTATGGAATTCCCCGAACCTGTTATTCGTGTTGCAATTGAGCCAAAAACAAAGGCTGGTCAGGAAAAGATGGGCATTGCTTTGGCAAAGCTTGCTGAAGAAGACCCCACTTTCAAGACATATACAGATGAAGAAACAGGTCAGACAATTATTGCTGGTATGGGTGAGTTGCACTTGGAAATCATTGTTGACAGACTTTTGAGAGAATTCAAGGTTGAAGCAAACGTGGGCGAGCCTCAGGTTTCTTATCGTGAAGCAATCAGAAAAGAAGTTAATATTGAAAACAAGTATGCTCGTCAGTCTGGTGGTAAAGGTCAGTATGGACATGTTCTTCTCAAGCTTGAGCCGTTGGAAGAGGGTAAGGGCTACGAGTTTGTAAATGCTATTGTCGGCGGTGCTATCCCCAAAGAGTATATCCCTGCGGTTGATGCCGGTGTTCAGGGCGCTATGCTTTCAGGTGTGTTGGCAGGCTACAATGTTGTTGACGTTAAGGTTACACTTTATGATGGATCTTATCATGAAGTTGACTCTTCAGAAATGGCATTTAAGATTGCCGCATCTATGGCATTTAAAGAAGGTATGAAGAAGGCAGACCCTGTAATTAAGGAGCCTATCATGCTTGTAAATGTTATCATGCCTGATGAATATCTTGGCGATGTAATGGGCGACTTGAACTCAAGACGTGGTATGATTCAGAAGATGGAAGCTATTTCAGGCGGTGCGCAGAGAATTACTGCTATGGTTCCGCTTTCAGAAATGTTCGGATATGCAACTGAGCTTCGTTCAAGAACTCAGGGCCGCGGTCAGTATTCTATGGAGCCCTCACATTATTCAGAAGTTCCTAAGTCAATCCAAGAGAAGATTATCAATGACAGAACAAAGAATAATGGTTAATTTTTAAAAAAGACTTGATTTTTAATACAAAATCATGTAAAATAGTAATAGTTTAGTATTTTTAAAAAATGTATTTGCGAAAAGGGGATATTTTTCCCCATTTTGCAGATGCCAAATAAGGAGGAATTTAACAATGGCAAAGGAAAAATTTGAAAGAAACAAACCCCACGTAAACATTGGTACAATAGGACACGTTGACCATGGTAAGACAACTTTGACAGCTGCTATTACCAAGGTATTGGCTCTTAAAGGTCAGGCTCAGTTCGAAGCTTACGATATGATCGATAAGGCTCCCGAAGAAAGAGAAAGAGGTATCACAATTTCTACAGCTCACGTTGAGTATGAAACAGACAATCGTCACTATGCTCACGTTGACTGCCCAGGACACGCTGACTACGTTAAGAACATGATCACTGGTGCTGCTCAGATGGACGGTGCTATCCTTGTTGTATCTGCTGCAGACGGCCCAATGCCTCAGACAAGAGAGCACATCTTGCTTTCACGTCAGGTTGGTGTTCCTTACATCGTTGTATTCATGAACAAGGCTGACCAGGTTGACGATCCTGAATTGATGGAACTCGTTGAAATGGAAATCAGAGATTTGCTCAGCGAATATGAATTCCCCGGTGATGACACACCGATCGTTTCAGGTTCAGGCTTGCAGGTTCTCGAATCAACATCAACAGATGTTAATGCTCCTGAATACAAATGTATCCTTGATTTGA
>JAZURZ010000139.1:0-27275 GCA_045606465.1 Clostridia bacterium
ATGGCTGGTCGGCTGTGCCCATATATGTATATCATAAAATTTTCGGAAATTTCTATGATATACAATAACAAAAAATTTTTAAAAAGAGCACCGAAAAATGAAAAATCATTTTGCGGTGCTCTTAGTTTAAAAGATTTATAGTTACAGCGAAAAATTATAACATCACTTTTTTTCTATTGTGAAGCTTTGTAAAATGTCATTAAACTCATCGTCTAATGCGGTATCAATTGTATTTTCAGGTTGAACAAAGGAAACAACATAAAGTTTATTGTTTTTATAAATATAATAATATTTTACATATACGCAAACATCTTCTTCAGTTCTTTTAACTGAATAGGTATAAGCCTTCATTCCTTTTACTTGTGTTTCTGAAACCGATTCAAAAATTTTTGCATCTTTATCTTCTGCTTCGGTTTTGGCAATGTCTTTGATGGTTTGTTTTATCTCGCTTAATGAGAGACTTCCTATTTCCAGCACGCCCGCAATAAGTGTAGCCGCCGTATGTTTTTCAAGAAGCATAATGGCGTCTTCCGAAGCATATCCATCCCAATTTCTAGGAGCTTTTACATAAAAACTGTCTGCAGCATATTTTCTTATTGTTTCTACGTCAAAGTCATTTCTGATTAGGGTTCCGATTTTTTCCTCATCCAGAGCCTCAATTTCGAATGTTCCAAAGATTTTGTCAGAGTTTGCTTCGTCATTAACTATTGTAGTGCAGATGTTGTAAACATAGCGTCCAACCTCTACAAATCTGTCATCTCTTACCTCTTTTAATCCCGCCGAGCTTGTTATAGTTTCTGTGTAGCCATAGCCTGAAATCTCACCGATTTTAACCTCTTTTACGCCATCCATTATAACCCATTTCGGCGATGCATACTTGCTTCTTGATTCAAAGTCCTTTTGTGCAAGCTTTTGGGCAGTAACTTCATCAGTTTTTGAGAATACAGTTATATGCAAAGCTATATCTCCATCTTCGTCCAACAAAATAAACTCATTTTCCATTTCGGTTTCCTGCTGATAAAGCTGCTGTGGCACACGACAGGAAATTTTATATGCAATATCCGTAAATGTTCTTGTTCCATCATCATTTATGTTAGACAAATCATGCGTGTTTTCCTTGGAAAAATCAAGGCAAAAGCTTTCTTGAATTTTTACAAGCTCATCTTTCTTTTCTGCGTCAACATCGCAGGATATGCCTACTTCGTAAATGTACTCTTCTGTCACATATGATATAACGGACAAAAATCTCTGCTTTGTTCTTGCCTGACAACAAATAAACCTTTTTCCGTTCTTATCGGTCAAAATTTCTGATTTTGTAAGGGTTGCACCTTCCATATAATCCTTCACATAGGAATATTCCTCCTCAATGGTCAAAGGCTCCTCTTTATTATCCATAACCTCAATAACCAGATTTTCGGTTCCGTTTGAAAAATGGGTATAACGTCCGTCAAACTCCCTTTCGAACATAGTAAGAGATGTGGGGTTATCCACGCTCCAGCCATAGAAACTATCCCCTATTTTCGGCATATCAACCTTACCTGAAACAATTTCTCCGCCTATTGAGCCTTCCTTTATAACTGTAATATATCCATCATCATATTCAACATCCGCTCCAAAGGTTTCACTCACAAAACGCAAGGGAACCATTGTTATTCCATTTGGAGTAATTACAGGTGCTTCAGCAAGGGTTTCGTTGTGGTCATTAACCTTTGCAATGTTATCTCCCACATTGAGAACAACATATACATCTTTGTAGGAAATATTTATTGTTCGTGTTTCTCCAATCCATTCAACAACTGCTCCAAAAGCCTCAGTTATAACTCGCAACGGGACAAGGGTTGTTCCCTCTCCTGCTATGTAGGGCTTTTCAACCTCCACATCCTGTCCATTAATTGAAAGAACGCTCTCACCAATTCTGAATTTTACCGACACGCTGTCCTTTTCTCCTGCAAACGCTGTCGAAGGTGTCAATGCCAATGCTAATGCCATGAATGTTGTTAATAGTTTTTTCATGCTAATGCCTCCTTACTTCATTTCTGGGTTTACTCTTACTTCAAATTTTTCGCCGTTGCGTTCTGCTGTAACTAAAACTTCTCCCTCCTTATAAGTGTCTCTTAAAGCCATATTATATTCAATTTTTGAATGAACCTCTTGATTGTTGATTTTCACAATCATATCTCCCGGCACAAGCTCTGTGCTCTGTGAATATTTTACTGTAAGTCCTTTTGTGGTAGGAAGACCTATTCTTGCCTCCCATGATTCCTCTAAGGTGATTTTTAAATCCGGTCTTATAACCCTTCCGTTTTTTTCAAACTGTTCCAAAACATATTTTACAGTTTCTACAGGAATTGAAAAGGACAAGCCTTCAATTCCTATTCCGCTGAATTTCATGGAATTTATTCCTATTAGCTTACCGCTCATGTTAAGCAAGGGACCGCCCGAATTTCCCGGATTTATTGCAGCATCTGTCTGGATAAGAGGATAGTAAGAATCGGTTGCCATTACATTTTTTCCGCTGATTATTCCCTTTGTTGCGCTATTTCTCATAGACAAGGAAAGGGGTGTTCCTATTGCAATTGCACTTTTTCCAACGACGATATCGCTGCTTTGCCCCATAATTATAGGCTTTAATCCCAATCTATCTACCTTAACAAGTGCCAGATCTGACAAGGTGTCTATGTTTTGCACAATTCCGGGATAGCTTTTCCCATCTGCAAAAACAACAGTAATATTATACAAATCCTCAACGACATGGGCGTTTGTCAAAATAACTCCCGATGACTTTATTACAACCCCTGTTCCATGCGCTGTATAGTCATTGTATCTGTCAATGTCATCGGTAGTATATGTTGGGTTATAATTTCCCACTATTGCAACAACGCTGGGACTTGCCTCTTCAATTATTTTAACGGTTTTATCCTCCTCTGTCATTGTTACATTTACGCTCTTTTTGTCGCCGTCCCATTCAACATTTGCTCCTATCGCCTCGCATATGGCACGTACCGGCAGATAAGTTGTGTCCTCCATTAAAAATCCTTTTGTGTCAACCGCTCTGCCATTTACAAACACATTTACATATTCTGCGGCAGTTGCTGAGCTTTGCAATAATGCCAGACACACAATTAGACTAAAAAATTTTTTTCGCATGATTATTCTCCTTTAAAAAGTAAAATACCCCCGAAAATCTGTTCTGTTTCTTGATTTTATTATATAGTAATTTCCTTTATTTGTCAATATCTGCTTTTCATCAAATCCAAGGCTCATTCATACAAGTTTTAAAGAATAAAAAAAGAGGAGAAAATGTCCTTATAACAAAAAGAAACCCTTTCCTCTTTTTTTGATATTTTAATTTTTAAAATCCGATTTTTTATCCCGCTATTTTTTTTAATCGCATTGCGGCAACTGTCATGTCATCGCAAGGCTTGGGGTATGCTTTTTTTCGTGCATTTTTTAACACTTCTTCGGCAAGAGTCTGCATATCCTGGTCATGATTTTGTATGATTCTGCTTACCCATGTGCCCTTTATTGCCCCATACCCTGTGTCGCTTATTCCATCTGACACCATTATAATTATATCGCCATCTCCAAGATTTCTGCTGACTGTAGGGGTTTTGATGTCCTCTAAAATTCCAATTGGCATAGTTTTGGTGGATATAATTTCGACAATATCATTTCTCTTTAAATAACTTTGAGCTGCTCCTACCTTTAAAAATTCTACCGCTCCGCTTCTTAAATCTATTTCTGCCAAATCCAGAGTTGAAAAGCTTTCATGCCCCGCTTTCATAGCAAGAGTAGAGTTTATCATTTTTACAGCGGTATCTTTTATAAATCCTGCCTTTATAAAATCCTGAAACAAATCTGCGGTAAGCCTACTCTCTTCTAATGCCATATCTCCCAGACCCATTCCGTCGCATAGCAAGACACAAAATTTATTATCTTCAGTTTCAAATTGTATTATAGTATCTCCGCAAACCTGCCCTGAGTTTCCCGAGTGTTGACAAACTGCGTATTCCACGCAATATCGGTTATGTGCCACAAATTTCATGGAAGATGTATCCCTCTCAAGTCGCATAGGCATACCCATAACCTCTGAAACTACAGTTTCTAAAAGTTCAGGCTCTGCACTAAATCCTGCTTTTATGTAAACCTCCGGCTCCCGCCTTATATTTTCTATTACATTTATCTCCTTTGCAAAAAATCCCACCTTTTCCAATGCCGAGTCAAGCTTTAACTCCGCTGATTCTATAAAGGAAAAACCCAGCTCCACATCCTCCGAAAGTCCCTTTATAAGATTTGAGATTTCATGGTATTGGCGTGCCACCATATCCTGTCCGAAACTCACCTCACCACGCCACATTGCAGTCTGCTTATAAATTTCGTACATATGATTAAACTCTTTTAAAAAAATATCGGGCTGTCTGCATTTTTCTTTAAATACTATCGGAAGCTTTGAAAATTTACATTCTCCATCAGTTTCAATTATTTTTAATATGTCATACATGTGGCGATACATATCGTTAAATCCATCAATCCAGCACTCGCCCCATTTTGGACAGCTTTTACAAGCCCTATCGGCAACCTCATCAAACATATCGGTTGCCTGCATAGGGCCATCCTCCCTATGAGAAATTGAAAAAAAATTGTTTGCAAGGTCAGTAAAGGCTTTTGATATCTGCTTAAGCTCCCCCGACAGGTATTCCTTTATTCTCATTTCCTTCCCCGTCACAGGATTTTGTGTTGCCCTTGTTATCAGGGAATCTATTTTTGAAAAAACTATTCCCGGAGTAACAAAAAACATTATTGTTGCAATCCCTGCCTCATATGCTGAAATGGGCGGATTTTTAAACTCTCCTGTATAAAGTGTGCAAATAAAGCCTCCAAACAAAAAGCCTGCAGCAGTACCTATTTTACCAAAATCTTTTAAAACATTTGCCAATAGTGCGCCTATTCCGCAAAGTGCCATTGTTTCTACTGCATTGTGAGTATTCATGCTGCATATAAAGCCCAACGTAAGACCTACGCTACCTGCAGCCGCAACATTTATGCATCTCGACAAGCATAAAATAAGATATGTCGCCAAAAGCATTCCCAAATGCAAATTACTTGTTATATAAATCCCCGAAAAGCCTGTAAGTAGTATTCCGCTTATTAAAACTGTCGAAATAATCTCTTCTTGAGTCGCTTTGGAAAGTCCCTTGCATGACTTATAGAAATTTTCCGCTCGTTTAGAAAGAACAAAAGCAATAATTGCAAGAATTCCTTCAAGTATTGAAACCGAAATATACAACGCTGACTGACTATTGAAAAAAATTGATATTGCTCCGCTCACTATTACTGCCATGCCGCAAAAAAGGAAATCAAAAAGCTTATCGCTCTTTATAAATGTACAAACAAGGAAAAGTCCTGCCGCCAGAGCATATTTTAAAACCTCACCGCTCGCACTAAATACTCCCAAAAGCATAGCAAAAACACCAAGATATGTATTTTTATGCGACATACTTGCCGCCCAGCAGGCAAATCCAAACGGAAATCCTCCCAAGACGGTTGCTCGGCTTATCAAAAAAATCAACGCAGTTTTTATCCACGCCTCGCCCGAGGGAAGTCGCATCTGTGCTTTTTTTACCACAGTTAATACCTTCATAACTTTTATCCTCCTTTGTGTTTTTCAATATTCTGTAGTAATTTTGTTAACAATTATAGCACGTCTGATGCGAAAAAAATGTCATATACGCTTGTCGATTAATAAAAAGTTATCGACTGTTATTTTCTTAAAATGACAAATTTGTTACAAATAACGTCATATAATGGTATATTATGATAATTTGTGTTATACTCGTCAGGAAAGTATTTTTCTTTTTAAAGACTCTCTGATTAAAATTTTAAAGGTTTTTGTTTTATTAGTTAGTCTTTTTATATATACACCTTATCTGCCCGCAATAAGAAAAGTGTATAAATTTTAAATAATTTTTTGTGGGCAGAAAGGGAGTAAAAATTAATATGCGTATTCTTATTTTTTCAGATTCCCATGGGGATACTTCCGCCTGTGCAAACATAATTGACAAAATTGCAGGAACTGATGTGATAATTCATGCCGGTGACCACGCAAGCGACGCCCAGATGCTTAAAATCCGCTATCCTGAAAAGGAATTTTTCTTTGTTCCAGGAAATTGTGATTTTTCCACTCTTCCCTCTACTCTTGTTTTCACTCTCTGCGAGAAAAATATTTTTTTAACTCATGGACATACTTACAATGTCAAAAATGATTATAAATATCAAAAACTTTTACAGGCAGCTTCCTCTTCTGATGCTCAAATGGCTATTTTTGGTCACACCCATCAACCTTATTATGAAAACAATGGTAATCTTATTTTGTTAAATCCCGGCAGCATAAAACACTCACGAACCTTTGCCATCGCCGAAATAGAAAATGGAAAGCTCCGTGCCGATATTTGTAATTGTGATATGTGGAATTAATTTGTTCATATTTCACAAAAATTGAATTTTGTTACAAATTTTTTTAAAAAAATAAAAATGTAACATATTTTAAAATTTCTATTTAAGCGAAAGATTTTCTTTGTTACAATTTTTTCTGTCTTGTTTATTTTAGAGCCTTTTTAAATTTTTAAAATGTAAAAAT
Organism: Clostridia bacterium; assembly: GCA_045606465.1. Taxonomy (GTDB): domain Bacteria; phylum Bacillota; class Clostridia; order UBA1381; family UBA1381; genus CAKSQL01. The sequence continues at coordinate 6,638 of JAZURZ010000139.1, forward strand.
TTCCCTTTGTGTATTGAATTAAATTTAATGCTTTTATATAATATTAAGAGTCAGAGTGATTTTTACAATTTTAAAGCTGGGAGATTTTTGTGGGAAATTATCTTTTAACTGTTTTAGTTGTATAAATCTGTCTTTGGGAAGAAAAAAAACGCAATTAAAGCAGTTTTTCAGGCTTTTTAGTAAGAAGCCTTTGCGCTTTAATTGCGTTTTTCCTCTATTTTTTTAAAATCTTTATAAATTACTCCCCGTCCTCAGACGAAAGCTCCTCTATAACAGTTTCCTCTACAATAATTTCATCCTGTTCTTCATCATCAACTGACGGAGTCGCTGTTTTGTTCTGATTTTCCTTTTCAAATCTTACACCCTCAATATGAATATTTACCTTTTCAACCGTCAATCCCGTCATGGTTTCCACACTGTTTTTAACATTTTCCTGAATTTCCCATGCAAGCTCAGGAATGCGCACTCCATATTCAACTATAACATAAAGATGAATGACTGTATTTTCTTCTTTTATGTCAACCTTTACGCCTTTTCCCGGATTTTTCTTTGACGAAAAAATTTCTGCGATGCCTCCTGCAATACTATTGCTCATGCCAGCAACGCCACTTATTTCATTTGTTGCAATTCCTGCTATGGATGCAACCACGTCAACCGATATTTTTATATTTCCTACCTTTTCCTCTATTTCATTTGCAGGAATTTCAACAACCTCTTCGATTATATCCTTTTGTTCCATAATTTTTCCTCCTTTTGTAAAGCCTTTTTGAAAAGTTTATTTAACCATCTTGTCTCAATTATACCAAATTAATTTAAAAACTTCAATCCTTATTTTTCCCAATATTAAAATTTTTATTTCACCTGAACAATTTTTATGTCCTTTGCCGCAATATTTAACTGCTCTGATGCAATTTCTTTGAGTTTTACCACATCATTTTCTGACAGCTCCTCTTTTTTTACAATCATATCTACCGCATCAGCATCAATATATACTGCTATTTCTGCAAAACCCTTTGCTTTTGCAATATTTTCTATTGTGGCTTCCTTTTCTACATTTTCTGCCATTTTTAAAATTCTTTCCTGGGCTTTTTTTCTTGTCTCTGCGTCAAAACTTTCATTTGCCGCCGTTTTGTTTAATATCTCCAAAGATTTTGAGCGTGCATTTTCCTTTTCAAGCTTCGCTGCAGAGAATTGATTTTTTACCTCTGCCTCTGTTTTTACGCTCTCCTCCTTTTCTTGTTCTTCTTTTTGTTCTTCTTTTTCCTCTACATCCTCTTTTGTAGAGCTTACATATTGTGCCTCTCCCAGACGTTTCCCTGTTTGAGTGTAAATTTCACCATCGGTTACCCTGACAGCATCCTGATATGACCAATTAAGATATCCTGCCACTCCTATCATCACAACCAACGCTGCTGCAACTATTTCCTTTTTTTTCAATACCATCATATTTTTTTGCCTCCTTGATATAAATTTGTTATAGGCAATTGCCTTTTTTTAATTACCCAATAACTTTGTTAAGTTAGTCGGGAGATTCGAAAGCTGCCGAAATTACGCTGTTTAAAGTGGGTTCAGACTATTCTCTTTCGGCTATCCCGATTTGGGAAGAACGCATATTTTATGTAAAGCTATTCCAAGCGAAGTGGCTACTGCCTCGCAAATCGCCTCTCGCACCGTCGGATTTTTAGCACCTTGCGCAATGACCACCACTCCTTTCACTTCAGGATATATCTCCTGTATCACTACTGGTTCTCCATCCGACATTACTGCCTTTTCATCTGAGCTTTCGCCACCAAAGCCATTGGCGGTTTCTGCTCTTCGGTCAAGTTTTGTTTCATAAGCAAGAGCTTTTTCGGCACTTGAAAAATAGGTTATCATAACAGACGCATCCCCTACGCCCTCTATCTGCGACAATATGCCGCAAAGCCTATCCTCCTCGGAAATTGTGACAACACTCGTTTCCTTTTCTTTTTTTTCGTCTCCCGCCGATAAAAGCATAACTGCTATCCCAATAATTAATATTACATATATATAATTAGTATTCTTAAAAATTTTTAAAAATTTCTCAGGCAACATCCAAAATTACCTCCGAAACATTGTATATATGAGAAATTCTCTCACCAATTTCTTTGCCTAAATCCTTGCCTTTTATTATAATTTTTGAAATTTTGTCAATTCCTCCCTCTTCTGAGACTTCTACCATCACCTCCACCAAAACATCTTTGGAAAATTCCTGTCTTATTCTCTCTTTAATGTCCTTTGCCACATTTTTGGAAAATTCATATTTTATTAAGTCTTTATATATTTCATTTCCTTTGGCAACTACCTCCTCTTCCTCAAGCTGGTAATCGGGGATTATATCCGGGCTGTGCCACTTTGAAACAGGGGAAACAATCACTACAAGCAATATCATTCCGGTTACTATTGTTATATATTTTTTCCAGCCAGCAGGTGATAATATATCTGCAAAAACTGCCAAAATTGCTGTCCCCACAATTTGCATTATGTAGCTTTTCAAATTTCTTCCCTCCTTAATCAGCGGGTTGCAGAAAGAATAATTCCTATGTTTATAATAAAAAGCATAGACACTGTTACTATCATTCCAAGTATAAGTGACGCCGATGCGGCAATATCTCTTAACATTTCTGACACTCGCCTGTCAGTAAGAGGCTCGGCGGCAGCTGCACAGATTTCAAGCATTATTATTATTGCAAGAATTTTTAAAACAGGGGTTATTGAAATAGCCCCAAGGGAAATTATTCCTGCAGTTCCCACCGCATTTTTCATAAGTCTTGTTCCGCTAAGCACAGTTTCCACCGTGTCAGACAATAATCCTCCTACAACGGGGACAAAGCTTCCTACTGCAAATTTTATTGCTTTTAGGGAAACTGCATCAAGAACAGGGGCTGAAAAGCCATAAATTGCTGTCACTCCCGAAAAAATTGTAAGGGAGGCTGTGAGTATCCACTTCCCCGCTGCACGTATAAGCCTTGTAAAAGATTTTATTTGCAGCTTGGGAGAAATATTTCCCACAATCCCCAGCACGCCGCCAAAATAGACCAGCGGAACAATGCACTTATCCACAAGCAAAGTCATTACATACACCCCTGCTGATAAGACGGGATGAAAAGCCGCCGCAGAGCTTATTGAACCTCCCGAAACAAGCAGAGCCATAAAAACAGGCGAAAGCTTTGTGACAAATTCTCCTGTCTGACTTATTACATCCGCACCATAGCCTATTGTGATTTTTAAAATACGCATTGCAGATATTGACATTATTGTAAAGCACACAAAAAATGCGGCTTCCCCCACCTCGTCATTAATTGTGCTTGTTTTTAAAATTTGCAAAACCCCTGAAAGTGCCGCTATAACAATTAAAAAAATCATTTCCTTTCTGCTTTTTGTAAGCTCTGAAAAAAGATTTTCCAATATATCCTTTATAATCTCAGTGGGCTTTATTAAAAAATCTCCTGTTATTATTTTTTCTGCTGTCTTATTATAACTGTCCTCTCCCTCTATGTAAGTGTAATCCTCGGCATAAACATGCGACGAGAAAAAAATTGTAACTATCAAAATAAAAAGAAAGTATATTTTTTTCATATTTTTTTAAAAGCTATTTAATGTTTCCTTCACCATATTTAAAAAAGCTCCTATCACCGGGACACATAAAGCAAGAATTGCGGCTTTTCCTGCAAGCTCTATCTTTGCTCCTATTGCATTTTCTCCGCAATCTTTGCAGGTTTCCGTTGCAAATTTTGTTATATATGAAATTCCTATAAGCTTTATAATAAGGGTAAAATATTCTAATGAAATTCCGCAATCGGAAATAATTTTTTCAAACTCTCCTATGACTTTATCAAGCACCCCGGCAATCTGGGGTATAAGAACTGCCCCCGCTGCAACAGCAACCAAAATTGCCATCTCCGACCGCCAATTTTTTATTGTGACTGATATTATGGCACTTATTATTCCTATTGCGGCAATGCGAAAAATATCCATCTTGCCCTCTCCCGTACCCTAAAAATTAAATATTTGTTTTATCTCCTCAAACAAGCTTCCTATTTCTCTGGAAAGGATAAGTAAAACTGCAACAAGACCTGCAATAGTTGTAAGTAACGCCTGCTCCTCCCTTCCTGAGCGTACCAAAAGCTGATTTAAGACTGCTACTATTATTCCCACTCCTGCAATTTGAAAAACCAAATCTATATTCATAGCATTTTGCCCATCCTTTATAACAGCAATATAATTACAAAAAGCCCTCCTAAAATGCCCATGCTCCTATAGAGCCTCGATGAATTCTGATAATCCTCTCTCGCCTCTTTTTGAGCAATTTCCAAAAGCTCTTTTACATGCCTTATATTTTTTACCTGCTGCTCGGTATCGGATTTTCCAAGCTGGGATGCAAGTATTTTTAAAATTTCTGTATCTCTTTCTTTCAATGCAAGCTTTTTTTTGTTTTTTTCCAAAGCATTTTCCCATGCTTTTGATGCACCAAATTCTTCTATTCCAAAAGCAACATCCGAAAAAAATTCTTTGCATACACTTATCCTTGATATATTTAAAAATGCATCCTTTAAATAATTTGAAGAAAAAACAATTTCACTCTCAAGCATATTTAAGCCCGTCTTTATATTCTGTAAAGATTTTTCCCTTTTTAAAAGCTCTCCTGCTCTTAACCATCCCCAAAAAAAGCCTGCGCAAAAAATCATTACCGCCCCGACTATCTTAATCGGCACAATATATTTCCTCCACCGTCCCTGCTCCGTTTCGTCGGCTCAATGTGACAAAACAAGAAAAAAACGGAGACATGGCAGCAATTTCATCACGCTTTAAAAGCTCAAAACGGTTTTTTGCATGAATTGTAGATACAAGATGCACTCCGGAGTTTGCAATCCTTGACAAAACTTTTCCTTCCTCATCAGCTCCCAGCTCATCAGTTATTATTACATCAGGCGACATACTTCTTAGCATAAGCAAGGTTCCTTCTTTTTTAGTTGCTCCCCCCAAAACATCACACGAAACACCCAAATCATATCCGGGGCATCCATTATTCATTCCCGAAATTTCATTTCTTTCATCAATTATGCTGACCTTTTTCCCCGCACTTGAAAGGGAGCGTGCTATGTCACGAAGAATTGTTGTTTTTCCACATTGCGGCGGAGAAATTATAAGGGTATTTCTTATTCCTCCGTTTGTGTATATGTAAGGCATTATTTGTTTTGCCGCTCCGATAATTTCCTTTGCAACTCTATAATTTAGTCCCGAAACATGATTTATATTTGCAATCTCCCCATTTTTCAAAACGGTGTTTCCGCAAATTCCTACCCTATGCCCTCCTGTTATAGTAATAAATCCTTTTTTTATTTCTTCCTCTAAAGCGTAAACTGATGCCTCGCTTATAAGCTCCATACCCTCTATAATATCTGCCTTGGTGGCAATCATACAACCTGAATAGCTTGCAGAAAGCTGACCCTTTGAGGTAATATAGCAGCATCTTTCCTTGTAATAAAGCGCAATGGGAAGTCCCTGCCTAAGCCTTATTTCTTCAAGTCCCTCATCGGGAACAAAATACATTACCTTTCTTATTCTTTTTGGCAAATATCTGAACAGTTTGTTGTCATGATAATCCTTATCGTTGTTTACAACGAGCATTTTTCTCATCCTTTCAATAATGTAAAAATCAAGACTATACTTCTTTGCTTTTTTTAAATTATATGTACAAGTTTATTTTTTTAGAACAAAAACCAAATTTTAAAAACAGTTGAAAATTTTTAGGCAATTTATTATCACAACAAAATATATTTGTATAGTATTAGCAAGAAAATAAACAAATTTTAAAAAAAGTCTTGTTTTTGAAAAAAAACTGTGATATAATCAGGACAATTAAATAATAAAGGCTATGATGAAATCCAGTAGGCTACAGTTTCGCCATTACAAGAGAGCAGGGGTCATTGGGCTGAAAGCCCCTGCGGTAAGAGCTGTCGGCTGAACCTTCGTTTCGGAGCTGCGCCGGTGAAGTTTTTATGTGTAGTCGGCGACGGAAAAGCAAACCGTTATTTGTAAATTAAGTGTCCGGTCTCGTCGGAAATTTGGGTGGTACCACGGATTTTAAAAATTCGTCCCTGTATGAAAAATCATACAGGGATTTTTTTATTCTCTTGTATGAAAAACAAAAATTTATCTAAGAAAGGAACAAAAAAAATGAAACAAAAACTTCAATCTATCAAAGAAACTGTTTCCCAGGAGCTTTTGAATATTCAAGATTTAAACTCTCTTGAAGACTTAAGAATTCGATATCTTGGCAAAAAAGGCGAACTTACCGCTGTTTTAAAAGGTATGGGTGCATTGTCAGCTGAAGAGCGCCCCGTAATCGGAGCTTTGGCAAACGAAATCCGCTCTTATCTTGAAAACGAAATTGAGACAAGAAAAAAGGAATTGTCCCAAAAACTTCAGGCAGAAAAGTTAAAAAAAGAAGTCATTGACGTAACCATGCCCGGAAAGAAAATTACTCAGGGAAAATTGCATCCTCTGACACAAGTTCTTGACGAATTAAAAGATATTTTTATAGGTCTTGGCTTTCAGATTGCCGAAGGCCCTGAAGTTGAATATGATTATTACAATTTTGAGGCATTAAACATTCCAAAAAATCACCCTGCACGCGACACGCAGGATACCTTCTATATTGAGGACAACATTGTTTTGAGAACTCAGACCTCTCCCATGCAGGTACGAATTATGGAAAAGCAAAAGCCTCCCATACGCATTATTGCTCCCGGAAGAGTTTATAGAAGCGACGCTGTTGATGCAACCCACTCCCCTGTCTTTCATCAGGTAGAGGGACTTGTGGTTGACAAAGGTGTTACCATGGCAGACTTAAAAGGAACTCTTGAGGCTTTTATCAAGGCTTTATATGGAAGCAACACCAAGGTACGTTTTCGTCCTCATCACTTCCCATTTACAGAACCCTCTGCCGAGGTTGACGTCTCTTGCTTTGTATGCGGCGGCGAAGGCTGCAGAGTTTGTAAGGGCGAGGGTTGGATAGAAATCCTTGGCTGCGGCATGGTTCATCCCAAGGTTCTTGAAAATTGCGGCATTGACCCTGAAATCTATTCGGGCTTTGCCTTCGGACTTGGCCTTGAGCGTATTGCCATGAGAAGATTTGACATTGACGACTTACGTCTTTTCTTCGAAAACGACCTGCGTTTCTTGGAACAGTTTTAAAAATAAATGAGAAAGGAAGGGTAAACAATTATGAAAGTACCTATGAGTTGGTTTAATGATTATACTGATATATCGGGTGTAACTCCCAAAGAATATGCGCACGCTCTTACCATGACAGGTTCAAAGGTTGAGGGAGTTGAAAGCCTCGGAGCTGAGATTTGTAACGTTGTAACAGGTAAAATTGTTGAAATTAAGCCTCACGAAAATTCAGACCATCTTGTAATTTGTCAAGTGGATGTAGGCAATGAAATTTTGCAGATAGTGACCGGCGCCCCCAATGTTAAAGAGGGACAAATTGTGCCTGTGGCAAAGCACAATTCCACCCTGCCCGGCGGCATTACAATCAAAAAAGGGAAATTAAGAGGAGTAGAATCCAATGGTATGCTTTGCTCTCATGAAGAGCTGGGCATTTCATCTGCAGATTTGGGCTACGAGCCTGAGTATGGAATACTCATTTTGCCTGAGGACACCGAGCTTGGAATGGACATAAAGGACTACTTTGGCCTTAACGAAGAGATTGTAGAGTTTGAAATCACCTCCAATCGCCCCGACTGCTTCAGCGTAATAGGCTTGGCACGCGAAACTGCAGTAACCTTCGACAAGCCCTTTAATGTAAAAAAGCCCGTTTATAAAGAAATTGGCGAAAACATCAGTGATGTTTTATCTGTCGAGGTAAAAAACTCTGACAAATGCCTGCGCTATTGTGCTAAAATGATTAAAAATGTTAAAATCGGACCCTCTCCAAAATGGCTTACAATGCGCTTGAAATCTTGTGGCATTCGTTCAATCAACAACATTGTAGATATAACAAACTATATTTTATTGGAATATGGTCAGCCTATGCACGCTTTTGATTTAAGAGATTTGTCGGGCAATAAAATTATTGTTCGAAATGCGTCTGAAAATGAAATCATAAAAACTCTCGACGAGCAAGAGCGTGTTTTAAACCAAAATGATTTAGTTATTTCCGACGCCGATAAAGCAGTCGCAATTGCAGGTGTCATGGGAGGATTTAATTCAGAAGTTAAAGACGACACCACCACGGTTATATTTGAATCCGCCACATTTGAAGCTTCAACTGTTCGTCTGACTGCACAAAAAATAGGACTGCGTACTGAGTCCTCCTCAAGATATGAAAAAGGCCTTGATCCAAACAACACCATTCCTGCTTTAGACAGAGCCTGCGAGCTTGTGCAGATGCTTGGTTGCGGCGAGGTTGTGCGCGGTCTTATCGACATAAAGGGAAATATCCCCGAACAAAAAAGCCATGCTTTTCGTCCCGAAAAAATAAATGCCTTTTTAGGTACTCAAATTCCTGTTGAAGATATGACAAAATATCTTCGTGCTCTGGACTTTATTGTTGACACTGAAAAGATGACGGTCATAGCTCCTACTTTCCGTCCTGATATCCAATGCGAAGCAGACATTGCAGAGGAAATTGCACGTATTTATGGTTATGACAAAATTCCCTCTACTTTGCTTTCAGGAGAGGCAACCACAGGCGGACGTTCCAAAAAGCAATCTGCAGAAGACAAAATTAAAAAAATTCTTTCTTCTCAAGGCTTGAGTGAAATTTTCACTTACACCTTTACATCACCATCAATTTTCGACAAATTAAGATTTCCTGCCGAAAGCAATTTGAGAAACACCATTAAAATTTCCAATCCTCTCGGCGAAGACACTTCTGTTATGCGTACCACAACAATAGCCTCAATGTTAGATATTCTTTCGCACAACTATAATCATAGAAATGAAATCGCCAAGCTTTTTGAAATAGGTAAAATTTATATTCCCACCGAGGCAGGCAAGCTCCCAGAAGAGCCCGAAATGGTAACCCTTGGCATGTATGGCGGAGTAGATTTTTATGATATAAAGGGAACTTTGGAAGAGCTTTTTGATGTTTTAAAAATAAACAAAGTTTCTTATGTTGCCTGCACCGACCACCCATCATTCCATCCAGGAAGATGTGCTTCTGTAACTATAAAGGGTGAGGAAATAGGAATTGTAGGAGAGATACATCCCGATGTATTAAAAGCCTTTGAAATTAACACTCCTTGTTATGTTGCCGAACTTCAGCTTACAAAGCTGTTGGATAACATAAATGAAGAAATAAAATACAAGGCTCTTCCTAAATTCCCTGCAGTTATTAGAGATATTGCAATGCTTATCGATAAAGAGGTTCCTGTCGCAGAACTTGAGTCACTCATGAAAAAATCAGCAGGAGCTATGCTTGATACCATAAAGCTTTTTGATGTTTACGAGGGTACTCAGATACCTGACGGCAAAAAAAGCGTTGCTTATGCAATTTCTTTCCGTGCACCTGACAGAAATCTCACCAATGAAGAGGTTAATGCAGTCTTTGAAAAAATTCTCAAAAATTTAAAAGAAAAGCTAAACGCAGAGCTAAGATAAAAAAGCTATAACAAAATAAATTGATATAATCCCCTTAGAAAGAATTAAAATAACAAAACTATTTTGATTTTTCCAAGGGGATTTTTCTATATCAAACTTATATTGTCACGGCCTCTTAACTTGTACTTTTTTATTTTTTAGCTTTTTATATTTTTCAAAATTGCACTAACATAAGAGCAACTGCAGATAAGCACAATGCTCCTACCATTATTCCCCCTTCTATATTCTTATTTTTAAATTGCCATATTGCAAAGCTTATTCCATAAAAGCTTGTTATGCTAACTATTATAAAAGCAATTACTAAATATATCATTTTTCCTCTCCGTTTGACTTGTCCCTTACCTCTTCTTCCCTTCTTAAATCGATAAAGCCTATGCGTCTTAATTTAAAATCCACATCTATTTCAAAGTCTATATTTTTATATTTTGAAGTCCAGTCATATTTTTCAAAATCATCATATGAAAGAAAGTTCATTTTTGCAGCACGCCCAAAGCCTACTATATCAGAGTCAAACTCTTCAGTGGTTTTTTTCAAAAAAAGCTCTAATGCGTTTTTTGTTTCCTTTTCCACCGCTCTCTCAGTTTCTTTAATGTCTGCCTCTACAGGACTATTCACCGCCTCGGATATAAGCTGTCCCTCAAGATAAATTTTTATCCTTGCTTTTGGCTTATCTTCTTCTGTCTTTACCTTTATTGAAGGCTCTCTATTTTGCTCTAATGCTATAGTAATTGGCAGATTTGGTGTGTCGGAATTAAAAAAAGAAACATAGCTTGTTTTAAAATTCCCCTTAAGCATATTATACATTACACTGTCGAGAGCGTCCATCGTGCCTATCATTTTGTCATCCTTAAAAACTGCCATTCCCATTGCCTCGCTTGAGTTTTTCTTCTCAACATCAATATTCCCCGCCTCATAATCCTTCATCAAAAAATCAAATCCCTGCCTATTTGTTTTTATTTTATTGTCATTTTCCTCCTTTTCATCAGAAGAACTTGCCTGCCCTTGTTGGCTTCCTTTTTCTTGCCCCGATGATTGTGACGATGATTGCGATGACTCTTCCCCTGAACCTGAGCTTTTTTGTTCTTCAGATTTTTTTTGGTTTTCCTTATTTACTCCAGCCAAAGGCAAAATATTTTGCTTGTCGTCTGCCTCAAGCTGAAAATAAAACTCCTTTAAAATTGTTCTGGGGACATAATCGCCATAATTTGATTCATAAATAAGCCTGTAATAATTTACAGGATTTACCTCAACTACAGGCTTTACATTATTTAAGTATTCCTTTGCTTTGCCATTTGAAACTGCGATATAAATGTTAGGTCTTATATCACTGTTTCTCCCAAAAGTGTCAAAAAGGTCCCTTACCCCCTTTTTTGCAATTTCATCAGATATTACAATGAGTTTTGTGTGTGCAAGGGTAAATCTTTTGCTTACCACCTGATTTGCCACATTCATTCCTGAATAAACTGTCGGAGCCTTTACGCTTATAATTTCTAATATATTACTTCCTTCCTTTCCTCCCTCCTGACTCGCACCCCCACTTATCTGGGTGGTTTTTGCAAATTGAATTGTAAACTCATAATTTCCCTCTTCTTCCGAGTCTATTCCAAGCGCAACTACATATGCAATATCATTGGGCTCATTTGAATCATAGCATCCACCAAGCAGGCACAATAGAGGTATTAAAAAAAGTATTTTTTTCATTCTTTTATCCTTCCTTTAACTCTTCTTTTTTTCTTTTTCTTTTATATAAATATGCCAACACAGCAGGAAGTCCAAAAGCCGCAAAGATAGTAATTCCTGAAAGATACCAATAATTAAAAACTATATTTTGCATATCATACGCACTAAACGCAAGCAAAGTTATAACTTCCATCATAGGAAAAATTATAGGTCTTTCATATCTTAAATTAAAGCACTCTCTCCAGACTATACAAATTACTTGTATATATAAAACAGAATATAATAATATTGAAAAAGACCATATAAACTCAAAAAAAGCCTCAAATCTCTGAAAAAAGTCACCTATTCCTATCAGTCTTGTCAGCTGGTATATTGGCACCAAAAAATTCTGAGATGACGGATAGGGATAAACCAGACAATAAAATAATATTATTAAAACTGCTATTAATGCACTTATTGTTGTCCCCCAAACAACAGATTTTTTTACAACCGATGCATTTTTTGCATAAGGCAAGAGTAAATTTAAAACTATCAGATCATCAAATAAATCTATGCCCTCAATCCCTGTTGTAAATATTTTTTGTCCCCCCTTACCAAGCAGGGGAAAAATATTATAAGTTTCAGCATGAGGAATTAAAAATAAAAAGAAAATTGCCAGAATTCCTACCATAAATGGAATGAAAATAGCGTGTATTCCTGCTGTCGATTCTATTCCCGCAAGAGATGCTATCCCCACCACAACTGCAAATATAAGAACAATTACTTCAATTGGCGTGTTTGGAAGAAGTACCATTTTAACTATTTCGGGAAAGCTTCTCATTGTTGCTGCAAGATTTAAGAAAAGTGCTACACTTATAAAAACTCCTGTTATAAATTTCAAAAAATTTCCCCCCACTTTTTGGGAAAGTTCTATTATGCTTAAATTTCCGCATCGTTTGTAACACAAAAAAACTAAAAGCAATATGGGTATCATTAACAAGGAAACATAGAGCATTTGTATCCAAGCGGCATTCCCTGCGTTTAAAATTACTTTTTTAGGATATATAAAAAACATCTTTACAATTATAAGATTGATAGCAACTGAGGTTAATTCCTTCGAATTAAGAGAAATATCCTTTTTCATATTTCGCTTCACAGCCTTTCTTTTACATCCATAAATTTTGTCTTTGTTTTATTTTTTTCTTTTTGTTTTCCATTTCATACTTATTTTTGGCTCTTGTTTTTCAAGATTAGGCTTTAAAAATTCGGGTCGATTTTCCTTTTTCCATAACGGGGACACTAAAACTGAACCACTTGAACTCTTTTTTTCCTTACCAATTAAAGGTTCTAAGAAAGGAACTCCAAAGCTTTTTTGTGCTCCAAGCAATATCATATACAAAAAAATTCCCATTGCTACGCCATAAAATCCATATGCGCCTGCTAAAATTATAAAAATAAGTCTTAACATTCTATAACTCCAGCTAAGCGAATAATCAGGAGTTGCAAAGGAGCCAAGTCCAGTAAGAGCAATTACAATAATCATTATGGGGCTTACTATTTTTGCACTTACTGCCGCTTGTCCTAAAATAAGACCTCCCACAATACCTAGTGTAGAACCCAAAGGATTTGGCATTCTTATTCCTGCCTCCCTTATCATTTCAAAGGAAGCATCCATAAGCAAAAGCTCCACAATACTTGGAAAGGGAACCGATTCTCTTGATGCACTTATTGCATATATTAAAAAAGTGGGTATCATTTCCTGATGAAATAAAGTTATTGCAAGATATAGCGCAGGAAGCAATATCGAAAGGGACATTGCAAGAACTCTTATTGCTCTTGTCATATTTGCATATGGCACTCTTAAATAAGCATCTGATGCAGAGTGCATTAATTCGAATGCATTTGTAGGAAAAATAAGTGCATGGGGACTTCCATTTAATAAAAATGCAACTCTTCCCTCAGATAACGCCCTTGCAACTCTGTCGGGACGCTCAGTGGAAAGAATTTTCCCAGTAATCATATAGTTTTTGTCCTCAATAAGCATAGAAACCTCTTCTATTGCAATGCAATAATCAAGAGTTATTCCATTAAGTCTTCTTCTGACCTCATCAACAAGCTCCCCATTTGCAAGGTCTGAAATATACATTAATACTCCTCTTGTTTTGCTTATAGTTCCTATTTTTATGCCCTCACATATAAGCTTTTCTGTTTTTAAAATTTTTCTTACTAATGCCGAATTATTTCTTAACATTTCAGCAAAAGCTTCCTGAGGACCATAAATTGACTGCTCGGTTTCAGGCTTATTTATACCTCTGTGTCCCCAATTTCTTACATCAAGAGAAATTGCCTGGTCAAAGCCATCAATAAAAAGACCGCATGAACCAAAATTTACATCTTCTATTACAGTTTCAAAGTCCTTTGCTACGCTTGCCTGACAATGCGAAACAAATTGTTCTATTATGTCTTCTGCTTCATAGCTTTCCTCTTCTGAAATCAAAGGAATTGCAATCAAGGTTTTTATTATATCCTGGTCAACTGCCTGAGTATTTACCATTCCATCATAAAATATTAAAAAACATTGATGTTTCCCCTGCATTAAAACTTTTCTTATAATAAAATCGTTATTTTCAGGATAATTAAAGCGTTTTTCAATATATTCCAGATTTTTTTCAATTTTCTTACTAATTTGCGGTACTTCAATTTCTTTATTATTTCTTACATCATAATTTATTTTATTCTGATTAACTTCAAGTTCAAAAACCTCATTTTCAATAGGTTTTGAAAAAATCAGCAAATTTTTTATTCTATTTATTATTTTCATTTTATATTTTTACTCCTTAAGATAAACTTTTAGAAGATTATTAATTCTTATTTTGCCACAATAAATATCTTTTCTTATATATTTTTAACAATTTTTTGTATAATATACATTGTTTCACGTGAAACAATGTAAAAAAAATAAAAATTTTTAAAAATGTTTCACGTGAAACATTTACTTTTTGAAAATTTGTGGTATAATAATTACATGAAAACTCGTTTTGCGAGTTTTTACAAGCTTTCGCTTGTTGTCCGCTTAGGGGACTCATGTAAAATTGTATCACTTCTTAAAAATGCCCTTGCGAGCAAACATTTTTATTTGTGGTATAATAATTACTCGAAAACTCGTTTTGCGAGTTTTTACAAGCTTTCGCTTGTTGTCCCCTTAGGGGACTCATGTAAAATTGTATCACTTCTTAAAAATGCCCTTTTAGAGCAAGTATTTTTATTTGTGGTATAATAGTCACAGAAGCTTTGCGCTGTGCGCAAAGCAGCAGGCATTCGCCTGCTATCCGCTTTTTTAAAAAGCGATTGTGCTCATTGTATCGTTTTAAAAAAATGCCCTTTTAGAGCAAGTGTTTTTATTTACGATATGATTATTTATAGTTACAAAAAGAAAAAAGATCGAAGGAGTTTAAATATATATGAATTTATGTTCAAGATGCAAAAAAAATCCCGCTGTTATTTTTATAGCAAAAATGGAGGGGGACAAAACTATACAAGAGGGATTATGCCTTTCATGTGCAAAAGAATTGGGAATTGCGCCTCTTAATCAGATGATGGAGAATTTAGGCATAAAGGACGAAGACATTGAAATGCTCAATGAGGGAATGATGGAGTTTATGAACAATCCCGAGGGGGTAGAAATTCCTGAAGAAATGCAGGAAATGATGATGGCACAAGAAGATTTTGACTCTGATGAGGGAGGAGCCCCTACTGCGCCGATTGATTTTTTAACCAATCTTTTTGGAGAGCGCAACAAGCAAGGCGACAAAAAGGGTGAGCAAGGTGAGAAGAACAACAAAAAATCTTCCAAAAAGCAAAAAAAGAGTATGCTGGACACCTATGGCACAAATCTGACTGCCAAAGCGGCATTGGGCAAGGTGGATAGGGTGATAAACCGAGGCGAGGAAATTGAGCGTGTAATTCAGATATTAAATCGTCGTACCAAAAATAACCCTGTAATTTTAGGCGAGCCAGGCGTTGGAAAGACAGCTATTGCCGAAGGTCTTGCAAGCAGAATTTTTGAAAAAAATGTGCCGCCAAAGCTTTTTGGATATCAACTCTATCTTTTGGATTTTACTGCTTTGGTTGCAGGAACACAATTCAGAGGACAATTTGAGGCAAGGCTTAAAAATGTCTTGAATGAAGCAGAGGAGGCAGGCAATGTTATTTTAGTCATAGACGAAATTCATAACATTGTTGCAGCGGGTGATGCCGAGGGTGCAATGAGTGCAGCAAATATTTTAAAGCCTGCTCTTGCAAGGGGCGAAATTCAGATTATAGGAGCAACTACCCTTGCAGAATATAGAAAGCATATTGAAAAGGACAGCGCATTAGAAAGGCGTTTTCAGCCTGTTTTGGTTGACGAGCCTACTGCTGAGGAGAGCATAGAAATATTAAAGGGAATAAAGGACTATTACGAGGACTATCACGAGGTAAAAATATCCGAAGAAATAATAAAAGAGGCAGTTCTTCTTTCCGAAAGATATATTACTGACCGCTTTTTGCCTGACAAAGCTATAGATGTTATAGATGAAGCGGGTTCAAGGGTGAATTTGAAAAACAAGGCCTTATATGATTTGAAGATATACAAAGAGCGTATATCGGAAATTTCGCGTCTGAGTGAGGATGCGGCAAAGAATGAGGATTATGAAAAGGTAGCTGAATTAAAAAGCGAGGACATCAAGATAAAAGAGCTTGCAAAGTCTGCTGAGGCTGAGGCTAAAAAAGCGAGAATCACCTTTGATGATGTTGCCGAAGTAATTGAAAGCTGGACAAAAATCCCTGTTCATCGTCTGACCGAGAGTGAAGCCCAAAAGCTTTTGAATTTAGAGGAGCGTATTCATAAAAGGGTTGTGGGGCAAGAGGAGGCTGTGTCGGCGGTTGCAAGAGCAATAAGGAGAGGACGAGCTGATATATCAATAAAAAAGCGTCCTGTTTCCTTCATTTTTGCAGGGCCTACAGGTGTAGGAAAAACCGAGCTTGTAAAAACTCTTGCAGAGGTAATGTTTGACCGTGAGGATGCTCTTATCAGGTTTGACATGTCTGAATTTATGGAAAAACACTCGGTTTCAAAGCTTATAGGCTCACCTCCAGGATATGTGGGCTATGACGATGCGGGGCAACTTACTGAGAAGGTGAGAAGAAAGCCATACTCGGTTATACTTTTAGACGAAATTGAAAAAGCAGACCCTGAAGTGTTTAATCTGTTTTTACAAATTCTTGATGATGGCAGAGTAGCAGACAGTCATGGAAAAACAATAAATTTTGAAAACACAATTATTATAATGACCACAAATGCAGGCTCGGAGTTTAAAGCAAATGCCCTTGGGTTTGGTGCAGATACCCAGGCAACTCTTTCTGACAATGTAGATAAGAGCCTTAAAGAAAAATTCCGACCTGAGTTTTTAAATCGTATTGATGAGATTGTCACATTTAATCCCCTTTCTAAGGATGAGCTAAGACAAATAATAGACCTTATGCTTAAGGATATTACAAAAAGACTTGAGCAAAAGGGAGCGGAGCTTGAAATATCTTCTGATGCAAAGGAGCTTATTTTAGAGCATGGCTATAATGTAAGGTATGGTGCAAGACCCTTAAAGCGTGCGATACAAGCCCTTTTGGAGGACGGACTCTCAAAGCTTGCATTAGAGGGAAAAATTACAGACGGATGCGTTGTGTTGGCTAAAAGAAATGGTGATGAACTAAGCTTGTCGATAAAATAATAAAGTTAAGGGAAGAATGTTATGAAAAAAATATTTGCAATACTGCTTGTGCTTTTCATGGGTGTAAGTATAGCATCAGCTGAGAATGAAAAAAAGGAAGAAATTACTCTGATTCCAGAGGAAAAGATGTCGCAGGAGGAGAGTGTATTATCTTCAGATGAAGATAATATTAAAGAAAACTCTCCCACGCTTGCGCCTGAGAGCGAGGAAGAAAATCAGGAAGAAAGTGTAAATGAGAGCAAGGCTGATAAGGATGAGGTAGCAAAAGAGGAAGAGTCACCCTATAAAATCAATCTGGAAGTTTTCGTAAATGAAGTAGAGAACTTAATTCCCAAGAATATGGTGTTTGCCATTTATCGCCCCGAAAAGCAGTTCTGGGGAGCCCAGAGGATTTGGGTTACTGATGAAAATAAAACTTATGATATCAGCTTTGACCTGCCTGAAGACGTTCTCGGGAAAACCTTGTATATAAAATTATTCAGCGGTGCACAAGAATTAAAAAGCGAGGGGAAAAGCTATTTTGTTGAGGAGCTTATACCTTTAAAAACCACACCATATTTTGATGAAGAAAAAATATTAAAACATACAAATAGCTTTTTGATTGAGGCAACTCCTGTTTCGGGAGAAAGAGTTGTTGCTTTTGCAAATGAATGGGAGCTATATTTTAAAAATCCTGCAAAGCTTATAGATGGTGTGTGCATGGTGCCTATTTATGAATATGCCCAAGCACTTTGGATGAGGGACAATCTCTTTTATGATGAAGAAAGCAAAATGGTGGAAATTTATGCAAATTCCCACACGGTAAGATTTTTCTTAGACGGTCATGATATGTATGCAGACCAAGATGTGACTTATCTTAATACCACACCTGTCAAAATAAATGGCGAGATATATGTGCCATTCAGATTTTTGGTCGAAGGGCTTGGCGGCGAGATACTGGCAGAGAATATAGATGGCATTTTAAATGTGACAGCAAACTTTTCCTATGACGGTCTTGGCAAAAACGAGAGCTTTGTAAAGGATATTAAAAGCAGAACCAACTATCTTGTCTGGGTGTCAAAAAGTGATTTTAAAGTAACTGTTTTTGAGAAAAAGGGCAATGTGTGGAAAGAAGTTAAAAGCTTTGACTGTTCCATCGGAGCGGAGGAAACCCCCACTATAACGGGAGAATATGACTATTTTTCTTTAGAGGAAAAGTGGTGGTATCCTACATATTATGTGGCGCCTATAATGAGATTTCACGGAAGCTATGCACTGCATAGCACCCTTTTAAAACATGATGGCACCCATGCCGATGCACGTCTTAGAAAGGAAATATCGCATGGTTGTGTGCGCCTTGCCCCTGAAGACATACAATGGATGAGTGAGTATGTGCCGCTTTATTCAAAGGTGTATATAACAGAATAATTAAAAAAAGCATTTGCAGTGTTGCACAAAACCCGCAAATGCTTTTTATATTGCTTTTGATTAAATTTTATTTTTCATCGGGGGTATCTGAAATTTCCTCATTTTGTTCTGATGCTGTTGCATTCGAAGTGGGAATTTCTTTGTTCTGAGAAGTATTATTTTTGTCAGATGAAGTATCTTCTGATTTTTCCGACTCTTTAGTTTTTCCTTGTATTTTTCTTAAAATTGTCATAAATTCTTCCCCTGTAATGGTTTCCTTGTCAATAAGGAAAGAAGAAATTTCATTTAAGGCATCAATGTTATTTTTAAGAATTGAAATTGCCTTATCATGCATTTCTTTTAAAAGGTTGACAACTGCGTTGTCCAGCTTGGTTTTGGTCTGGTCTGAGCAGTTGGAAACGGGGGTTCCGTCAAGGTATTTGGTCTGGATGCTTTCCAAAGCTGCCATGCCAAACTCGTCCGACATTCCATATTGAGCAATCATGCTGCGGGCAAGCTCGTTGGCACGCTCAATATCATTTGATGCGCCTGTGGTTTTTGTGTTAAATATAAGTTCCTCAGCAGCTCGTCCCGAGAGTAAAACCACAATTTTGTCCATAATTTCGTCTCTGGACATGAGATAGCGTTCCTCTTCGGGCATTTGCATTGTGTATCCCAAAGCACCCATTGTTCTTGGAACAATAGTGATTTTCTGAACAGGGTCGGTGTTTTTCAAAAGTGCTGCAGAAAGTGCGTGTCCCACCTCATGATATGCAACAATTTTTTTCTCTTTTTCTGAAAGGATGCGATCCTTTTTTTCCTTTCCTGCAATGATTATTTCAACTGCTTCCATAAGGTCTTCCTGAGCAACCTCGCCTCGTCCGAGACGGACTGCACGAAGAGCTGCTTCGTTTACCATATTTGCAAGGTCGGCGCCCACTGCACCGCTTGTTGCAAGCGCCATTTCGTGCAAATCAATATCAGATGACATTTTTACATTTTTGGAGTGTACCTTTAAAATGTCTTCTCTGCCCTTTAAGTCAGGCTTTTCCACAATAATGCGACGGTCAAAACGACCGGGGCGAAGAAGAGCTTTATCAAGAATTTCAGGGCGGTTTGTTGCAGCAAGAATGACAACTCCCTTAGAGGAGTCAAATCCGTCCATTTCAGCTAAAAGCTGATTTAAAGTCTGCTCTCGCTCGTCATTACCACCGCCGAATTGATTATCTCGGCTTTTGCCTATTGCGTCAATTTCGTCAATGAATATGATACAAGGCGCTTTAGCTGAGGCTTGCTTAAAAAGGTCACGCACACGAGATGCGCCCACACCCACAAACATTTCCACAAATTCTGAACCTGAAAGTGAGAAAAATGGAACTCCTGCCTCGCCTGCAACTGCTTTTGCAAGTAAAGTCTTACCTGTACCCGGAGGGCCTACCAAAAGTGCACCCTTTGGTTGCTTTGCGCCGATTGCAGTGTATTTTGCGGGATTGTGAAGAAAATCCACAATTTCATTTAAGGATTCTTTTGCTTCTTCCTGACCTGCAACATCTGCAAAAGTCACGCCTGTTTTATTTTCCATATAAACCTTTGCATTGCTTTGTCCTACCGACATAAAGCCGCCGCCTCCCATTTTTTTGGAGGCAAAACGCATGAATATTGCAAGAATAAGATAAAGAAAAGCAAATGGCAAAATCCATGTAACAAAGAAATCTAAAAGGAAGTTTGTTTTAATAACAGGTCTTGAATATTTAATTTCATGCTCATCCAATAGTGATTTCAAATCAGGGTCATTAATATAGCCTGTGTAGTATGTGATAACCGGCTGATTTGTAATTGGAATAAGTAAATTAAAAATGGGATTGTTTTGCTCGGCATTTTTTTCAACCTTTGGGTAAATTACAATTTTATCATTTGTAATGCTTACCTCTTCAACCTTGCTTTCTTTAACCATTGCAATAAATTCATTGTAGTAAATTTCCTTTTCTGCAGGTGATGAAAAGCTTGAAAGAAAAAGATTTAAAAATATTGTTGCAACCAGCGACATTATCAAAAATCCAAAAAAGGGATTTTTTAAAGGATTATTGTTTTTTTTGTTTTTGTTCTGGCTCAAGTTAAAATTCCTCCTTTGTGTATAAGAGTTATCTGTTTTTTATGTTAAAAAAACAAAACACAAGCGATAAGAATATTCTTATCGC
>JAZURZ010000140.1:0-5107 GCA_045606465.1 Clostridia bacterium
AAAAACAAAAAAAGAAAGGACGAATTTTTATGCCTCTGACCTTTAAGGGCGGTTTGCATATTCCCGACCACAAGGAAATTACCAACTCTCTTCCCATAAGAACAGTTGAGGGTTGCGCTGTGCACATTTTCCCGTTGCAGCAGCATATCGGAGCTCCCTTAGAGCCTTGTGTAAATGTGGGCGACCATGTTTATGCAGGAGAACTCATTGCAACTTCGCAAAGCTTTGTAAGTGCTCCTCTTCACTCTTCAATTTCAGGAACTGTGACAAAAATTGAACCTCATCTGCATCCGTCGGGTGCGTTGGTTACTTCAATTTTTATTGAAAATGATTTTAAAAATGAACCCCATCCCGACATAAAGCCATGCTCTTGTATAGATTCCATGACCAAAGAGCAGATGCTTGAAGTGGTTAAAAATGCAGGAATAGTAGGAATGGGCGGAGCGGGTTTTCCTACCCATGTAAAGCTTTCACCTCCTGCCGACAAAAAAATCACTCATGTAATTGTCAATGGTGCAGAATGTGAACCATATCTCACTTCCGACCACCGTCGTATGATAGAGGAGCCAGAAAAAATAATAGCAGGTCTTGAAATTGCCATGAAAATTCTTTCTCTTGAGGAAGGCTACATAGGCATAGAAAAAAACAAGCAAGATGCAATTGACCTTCTTTTGGAAAAGGTTTCCTCGCACAAGGGAATACATGTTCTTACCCTTAAAACAAAATATCCCCAAGGAGCGGAAAAACAACTCATTTACGCTATTACAAAGCGTCAGGTTCCATCGGGAGGTCTTCCTGCTGATGCGGGCGCCATTGTTTTAAACATAGACACTGTCTATGCAATTTACAAAGCATTTTACACTGGTATGCCTCTTACCGAAAGAATTGTAACCATGTCTGGAGATTGCTTTAAAAATCCATGTAATCTTCGTGTTCCCCTGGGTGTAACATTTGATCATCTTATAGAGCAGGCAGGCGGATTTATACAAGACCCTCAAAAGTTTATTATGGGCGGACCCATGATGGGTATTGCGCAATATTCATTTGATGTACCTGTCATAAAAACCACGTCCTGTCTTCTTTCTCTTTCAAAGATTGCTTCAAGCTATAACAAAAATACCCCCTGCATACGCTGCGGAAAGTGTGTAGAGTATTGCCCGATGGGACTTGCACCCCTTTATCTTTCACGCTACGCTGTAGAGGGTGAGCTTGAAAAATGTGAAAAGTTCAACATTCTTGATTGCATTGAATGTGGTGTATGTGCTTATCTTTGCCCCGGACTTCAGGGGCCCCTTGTAAACATACGCCTTGCAAAGCAACAAATTCTTGAGAACAGGAGGAAAAATAAATAATGGAACAAAAGCTTATAGTTTCATCATCTCCTCATATACACGCTGAGGAATCAATATCTTCAATAATGCTCGATGTAATAATTGCTCTTATTCCTGCAACAATATGCGGTCTTTATTTCTTTGGCTGGCGTGCAGCTCTTGTTCTTCTTACTTCAATTGCCGCTTGCGTACTTTTTGAGTATGCTTATCAGCGACTCATGAAAAAGCCTGTAACCTTAAGAGATTGCTCTGCAATTGTTACGGGACTTCTTCTTGGTCTTAACCTGCCTTCCACAATTCCTTTATGGATGGTATTTATAGGCTCAGGCTTTGCAATTGTTATTGTCAAGCAGCTTTTCGGCGGTCTTGGTAAGAATTTCATGAACCCCGCCTTGGCGGCACGTTGCTTTATGCTAATTGCATGGGCACAGGCCATGACTACCTTTGTTTCGCCCAATGCAGCGGCAGATGTTGTAAGCTCGGCCACCCCCCTTTCAATTTTAAAGGGCTCAGCCGAAGGAAATCTTCCAACTCTTTCTCAGACCTTTTTAGGGCATACCGCAGGCTGTATAGGCGAAACATCATCTGCAATGATTATTCTTGGATTTTTGTATCTTTTGGTAAGAAAAGTTATCACTATAAGAATACCTCTTTCATATATTCTTTCCTTTGGATTTTTAACCTATCTTTTCGGACATAATTCCACAGGGGAAAGCCAATTTATATTCACACTTTTACATATCACAAGCGGTGGTCTGATGCTTGGTGCAATCTTTATGGCAACCGACTATGTAACCACTCCCACCACTCGTTTGGGACAAATTATTTTTGGTGTAGGTTGCGGAATTCTCACATTTGTTATACGCAGATTTGGAGGTTACCCCGAGGGAACAAGCTTTGCAATAATTCTTATGAATCTTGTAACTCCTTTAATTGATTCTGCAATTTTACCACGCAAATTTGGGGAGGTGAAACATCGTGCTCAATAAAAATGAAGTTATAAATGTGTTTAAGGTAGGAATTGTACTATTCCTTATAACTGCAATTGCGACAGCTCTTTTAGCTATTGTAAATGCCACTACCTCTCCCATTATAGAAAAAAATGAAAAAGAAAAGCAGGAAGTTGCTATGAGGGTGGTTCTTCCGAAAGCCAATAATTTTGAAGAAATCACCACTCTCCCTGCAAAAGTTGATGAAAGCGTCGCAAAAATTTATCAGGGCGACAACGACTCAGGCTATGTTGTTTTAGCTTATCCAAAAGGCTATGGCGGTGAAATTTCCATGGTTGTAGGAGTTAGTTTGGATGGTAAAGTGAGCGGTGTTTCCATCACCTCGCAATCAGAAACTGCGGGTCTTGGCGCAAAGTGTACCAATTCTGATTTCCTTATGCAATACACAAACAAGACTCAAAATATATCAGTAACAAAACAAGGTGCATCAGGAAATGCCATTAATGCAATTTCCTCGGCGACCATAACCTCAAAGGCAGTTACTAAAGGTGTAAATGCCGCAATAGAGGCGGCAAAGCTTGCAAAGGAGGCTGAATAATTTATGAAAAAAAACAATTTATCAGTATTCCTTGACGGAATTATAAAAGAAAATCCTACATTCGTTCAGCTTTTGGGTATGTGTCCCACCCTTGCAGTAACAACAGGACTTAAAAACGGAATTGGCATGGGACTTTCTGCAACCGCAGTTTTAATTGCCTCAAACGCACTAATCTCCCTTTTAAGAAAGGTTATCCCCGAGAAGGTGAGAATTGCGGCATATATTGTAATAATTGCGGCATTTGTTACCATAATTGAAATGACTTTAAAAGCATTTCTTCCCGACCTTGCAACCCAGCTTGGAATTTTTATTCCCTTGATAGTTGTAAATTGCATTATTCTTGCACGTGCTGAAAGCTTTGCCTCCAAAAACACAGTTGGAAAGTCAATAGTAGATGGTCTTGGCATGGGCTTAGGTTTTACCCTTGCACTTTGCATAATTTCAAGTATCCGTGAATTTATCGGCTTTGGCACAATACTTGACATTCCCATTTATGGCGAAATAATAACACCTGTTGCAATAATCTCAATGCCCCCTGGCGGATTTATTGTGTTGGGGCTCTTAATTGCACTTATTAACTACATCATTTCAAAAAGAAAGGGCGGTGAGGTATAATGAACATTTTGTCTATTCTTATTTCCGCTCTCTTTACCGAGAACTTTGTAATGGTAAAATTTCTTGGAATATGTCCCTTCTTGGGAGTATCTAAAAAGAAGGATACTGCGCTTGGTATGGGAATGGCAGTAACCTTTGTTATGGGACTGGCGTCGGCTATAACCTGGCTTGTAAATGAATTTTTGCTCAAAAAATTCGGTCTTGAGTATCTTCAGACAATAGCATTTATTCTCATAATTGCAGGGCTTGTTCAATTCGTTGAAATGTTTGTTAAAAAATCCATGCCCTCACTATATTCTGCATTGGGAATATATCTTCCCCTCATAACTACAAACTGTGCAGTTTTGGGTGTTGCCCTTTTAAATGTGCAAAACAACTACAACTTCATCGAATCTGTCCTTTATGGAGTTTTTGCAGCCCTCGGCTTTACCCTTGCAATCGTGCTTTTTGCAGGCATAAGAGAAACAATATCTGAAAAAAACATTCCAAATCCATTTAAAGGCTTCCCCATTGCTCTTGTAAGTGCAGGACTTATGGCTATAGCATTTATGGGATTTTCAGGCTTTAGCATATAAAAGGGGGGAAATTTTATGAATAGTATCATCTCGGCAGTTTTAATTGTTGGCGGAATAGGTCTTATTTTCGGATGTATTCTTGCATTTGCCTCCTTTGTTTTCAAAGTTGAAGAGGATGAACGTATAGGAGAAATTTGCGAATCTCTTCCTGGTGCAAACTGCGGTGCCTGCGGATATGCCGGCTGTTCGGCATATGCCGCTGCGGTTGTGGAAAAAGATGCACCGCTAAATGCCTGCAGTGTAGGAAAAGATGCAGTAACTGAAAAAATATCACAAATCATGGGAAAAACTTCAGAAGCGGCAGAACCAAAAACTGCTCGTGTGCTTTGCATAGGAAACTGCAAGGTTTCTTCCGACAAATACATATACGACGGCATAGCAGATTGTGTGGCGGTCTCAAAGCTTTCGGGCGGTGCAAAGAGTTGCCGCTATGGTTGTCTTGGGCTTGGAAGCTGCGTAAGCGCATGTCAGTTCGATGCAATCAAAATAAAGGACGGTGTCGCTTGGATTGACAGCGAAAAGTGTGTTGCCTGTGGCAAGTGTATAGAAAAATGTCCTAAAAACATTATTCTTCTCATGCCCAAAAAGTCAACTCCCGTTGTTGCTTGCTCCTCTACAGAAAAAGGAGCTCTTACCACAAAAAATTGTAAGGCAGGCTGCATAGGCTGTAAAATATGCGAAAAAAATTGTCCTTCCGGCGCAATAAAGGTAGAAAACAATCTTGCACGCATTGACTATTCCCTTTGCACAAACTGCGGCATATGCGTTGAGAAATGTCCAAAAAAAGTAATTTTAAATGTATAAATCTTTTGCACAGACTTACCATGTTTTAAGTCTGTGCATTTTTTTATAAAAGAGCTTGTATAATGACCTTTTAAAAAGGGAAGATTAGTATTAATAAATAGTAAACAATCAGCAAATTTTATTTTTTATTATTGACACAATCAGCTTTTTTGTGCTATAATCCAATAATGGAATATTGAGGCAAATTTTGTAAGCGATAAGAATATTCTTATCGCTTACAAAATTTGCCTCAAT
>JAZURZ010000141.1:0-3398 GCA_045606465.1 Clostridia bacterium
CAAAGCTAAATTATTCCACTTTGCTCCATAGCTAAATAACTCCTTCGGAGTAGCTAAATTAAATTCGCTTAATAGCTGACCGCAGGTCAATTTAGCTACGAAGTAATTTAGCGTGCGTCAGCACATTTAGCTCGCTGCCAAGCGAATTTAGCTGAATAGATTTAACTTTGTTAAATCTATTCTATCACATAATTGGAAAAATTTCAAGGAGGAAAAAATGAATACGTCTGTTAAGGAAATATTGTCAGAAAATATTAACACCTGTTCCAACCCCTCCGAACTCAAAATAACGGACATAAGAGTTGCGAACATTGATGGTGCACCAAAGCATTGTCCCCTTATCAAAATTTATACCAATCAAGGTATAGTTGGATATGGCGAAGTAAAAGATGCCTCAAGTGCTACATATGCTCTTATGCTCAAGTCAAGACTCATAGGCGAAAATCCCTGTAACGTTGACAATCTTTTCAGAAGAATTAAGCAGTTTGGCGGTCCATCTCGTCAAGGTGGCGGCGTAAGCGGTCTTGAAATTGCACTGTGGGATTTGACGGGTAAGGCATGGGGAGTTCCTCTTTGGCAAATGCTTGGTGGAAAATTCCGTGACAAGGCAAGAGTTTATGGCGATACCGATGTAGATGGCAAGCACACAGGTACCGATATGGGAAAGGCAATCAAAAAGCGTATTGACATGGGCTTTACAATTGTTAAAATGGACCTTGGAATCGAACTTTTGTATGACGAGCCGGGTTGTCTTAATGCACCTCTTGGAATGCTTGAAAATATGGATTTTGAAGAGGCGGCAAAGCTCACAAAAATTATAAATCCCAAAGTGGGCATTCCCACACATTATGAAATGTTTGAAAGCAACACCGAAGACCCCGCAAAATACACATCAATAGTAAACTGCGGTTTTGAAATGGACTACAACAAAGAATATGATGTTTTGGAGATTTTAAAAAATGCTTGATTTCTTGATGGAATTTATAAAGACAGACGAAAGAGCTGCAGAATATCGTGATTTGGATTGGTCGGAGGAATATGACCTTGCTATAAATGGCGACCCCAATGATACACAGTCTGCACTTTAATCTTTATTTTTTCAGAGGGTGTAAAAAATGATTTTTTTACACCCTCGTCTTTTTTTAATATCTTATTATATTATTTTTCATATAGGAATTGCTTTACACATATTTTTCTGATATAATAACAAAATAAAAGAACTTGGTTTATTAAAAAGAAACGAGGCAAAAAAATGAAGGAACTTTTGAAATTGTTTTTTGCATTTGCAAAAATTGGCGCTGTAACCTTTGGCGGCGGCTATGCAATGCTTCCCATACTCCAACGCGATTTGGTAAAAAAGCATGGTTGGGTAAGTGACGAGGAGCTTATGGACTATTTTGCAATCGGGCAATGCACCCCGGGAATTATTGCAGTT
Organism: Clostridia bacterium; assembly: GCA_045606465.1. Classification (GTDB taxonomy): domain Bacteria; phylum Bacillota; class Clostridia; order UBA1381; family UBA1381; genus CAKSQL01. The sequence continues at coordinate 1,436 of JAZURZ010000141.1, forward strand.
AACACTGCCACATTTATCGGCTACAAAAGAAAAGGCATTTTAGGCGGAATTTTTTCAACTCTCGGGGTGGTTTTTCCCTCTGTAGTTATTATTTCAATAATAGCCGCCTTTGTAACAAACTATGCTGACATTCCTGCTGTCGGTCATGCATTTAATGGAATAAGAGTCTGCGTTTGTGTTCTTATTGCAAACTCGGTAATAAAACTTAGTAAAAGTGCCTTGGTTGACAAATTTGCATATGGTATATTCTGTATTGTTTTTGCCCTTTCCCTATTCTTTGATGCACCCGTTGCAATACTTGTTATATTAGCAGGAGTTTTGGGATATCTTATTAAGCGCTTTTTACAAGGAGGGAAAAAATAATGTTGTTGCTTGAACTTTTTTTCTCCTTTTTTAAAATAGGTCTTTTTGCAGTAGGTGGCGGTCTTGCAACATTGCCATTTTTGTATGAGCTTGCAAATAGCAAGCCATGGATTTCGGTTTCCGACATTTCAAACCTTGTGGCAATTTCTGAATCCACACCTGGTCCTATTGGTGTGAATATGGCAACCTATGTGGGCTTTTTGCAATCAGGTGTTGCAGGCTCCATTATTGCAACCCTTGGACTTATAACCCCCTCTGTTATTATTATAATTATAGTAGCGCAATTTTTAAATAAATTTAAAACCAACAAAATAGTTCAAGATGTTTTCTATGGCCTGAGGGCCGCCTCCTGTGCTCTTATTGCTGTTGCAGGGCTTGGCGTTGCACGTCTTGCATTTTTTGGCGAAAGCTTTAACTCTTTCCTCTGGCAGGGCGCAATTCTTGCCCTCTTACTTTTTGTTGCAACAAAAAAGCTCAAATGGCATCCTATAATATTCATTGCTATTTCAGCTTTAGTTGGAATTATTTTTCACTTGTAATTTTCATTAAAAAAAACTCCAGCAAAAAAGAAAATATATTAAAAAGCATCTTCTACGGCAGAACGAACCATAAGGCGCTACTCCTTAGAAGATGCTTTTTTTGTGATTTTTACTATTTACTATTCAGATAAAGAATAAAATTTTATCCTGTCTTTTTTTATTTTGATTTATAGTATAGCATACAATGGCAATAGCCTTCAAAATCAGGGTCAGCTATCTGTTCTTTAAACTCTTTACATATACAGATGTTTTCCTGGATTTTTTCTAATCTGCAAGGGCAATATCCTCCCGATTTTTTCAAACCCTCTTTTACCATCCGAACTACTTCTTTGTCAGGATTTAATGTAATTGCCATTGCTTAAACCACCTTTCCTTTTATCCTTTTAATTTAATTCCTGCAAAGCCTTGACCGGCAAAATTTCTATGTCATGAGTTTGTTTTATTCCACTTGCTGTAATCTTTGCCGCCGCCATGGTTGTTGCATAGGAAATTCCTGCTTTTACTGCAGCCTTTCTTATATAGCTGTCGTCAACCTCTGCCAAACGGCTTGCAGGCGTGTTTACCACCATTTGAATTTTTCCATTAATTATTTCATCTAAAATATTTGGGCGACCTTCTTGCACTTTTTTAATAAAGGTTGCAGGAATTCCTGCTTCTTTTATGGTCTTGCAGGTTCCGCCCGTTGCTAAAATTTCAAAGCCCGATTCATAAAAATCTTTTGCAATGGGAACAAGCTCTGCTTTATCCATATCACTTACGCTTATAAACACTCTTCCCGATTTGGGGAGATTTGTTTGTGTTGCTGATTGCGCCTTGCAAAACGCCTCGCCAACAGTGTCGGCAATTCCCAACACTTCGCCTGTAGAACGCATCTTGGGACCAAGCAATGGGTCGCATTGAGGGAATGTGCTCCATGGAAAAACTGCTTCTTTTACACCATAATGCTTTAACTTACAATTATCTGTTTTGTCAAGTTCAGGACTCTCTCCCACTATAACCTCGGTTGCAAGCTTTACCATATTCACACCTGTTACCTTGGAAATAAGAGGAATTGTTCTTGA
>JAZURZ010000142.1:0-8571 GCA_045606465.1 Clostridia bacterium
CCCGGTCACGGAGCATGTTAATGATCTTAAAGAGGTGTTCCACTTCTTCTTCGGTCAAAGAAGAGGTAGGCTCGTCAAAAACGATCACCTTGGAGTTATAGGAAACGGCCTTGGCGATTTCTACCATCTGGCGCTGAGAAACGGGCATAGTGCTCATGATCCGGTGAGGATCCACATGAATGTCTAACTCCTCAAATACCGCCATGGTATCTTCATACATCTTCTTTTCGTTGACAGCGAGACCGCCCATGATGGTGGGGTAACGACCCAGCCAGATGTTGTCCATAACACTGCGCTTCAGAGCCTGGTTCAATTCCTGATGCACCATAGCAACACCATTGTCCAAAGCCTGCTTGGGATTTTTATACTCTATCCTCTCGCCATTTATATAAATTTCGCCTTTGTCTTTTTTATAAACACCAAAAAGGCATTTCATGAGGGTAGATTTTCCAGCGCCATTCTCACCCATAAGAGCATGAACTGTGCCTGGTCGAAGAGAAAGCTTTGCCTCATCAAGTGCCTGCACTCCCGGGAAAGCCTTGCTTATTCCCTTCATGTCAAGCAACAAATCTTTGTTTTTCAATATCATCACCCCTATGCTTTATCAAGACTCTTTTTCTCCATTGTATGCGCTATAGGGTATTCTCACCGCCACACCGCTTTCGTCATATTCATAAGGAGTACCCTCAAGATGCTCTTTCCCTTCCGTAACATTTGATGCTATTTCAAAAAGTGCTTCCGCCATGGCATTTCCGTCTTGTAAAACCGATCCTGTCATATATTTTTTAGATATGAGTTCCTTTGCAGCATCGGTTGCGTCAACTCCCACAACAGGTATCATTTTTGAGTCGCCTCCCACATTATAGCCTGCTCCCTGCAAAGCGGCAATAGCACCCTGTGCCATACCATCGTTGTTGGAAACTACAAACTCAATCTTGTCACCATATTTTGAAAGCCAGGATTCCATCGCACGATGGGCAAGCTCGGTGTCCCAGTTGCACACCTGCAACCCAAGCTCCTCGGTTTTTACTCCCTTTTCATTTGCAGTCTTTATAGACCACTCGGTTCTTGCAACCGCCTCAGGATTATCAGGCTCGCCTTTAAACATTACATATTGCATTACTCCGTCGCCATTTGTGTCATAGTTGCCCGTATCCCATGTGTCGGCTATTATTTCTCCCTGAATTACACCTGCGTCCTTTGCATTGGTTCCCACAAAGCGTGCTTTGTCATAGGATTTTAAAACCTCTTCACTTGGCTCACGATTAAAAAATATTATAGGGATATCTGCCGCTTTTGCCTTATTTACTATTGTCTGCGCTGCTCCTACATCGACAATATTAACCAAAAGCACATCTACTCCCTTTTGAATAAGCAAATCCACCTGGTCATTTTGGGTTCCCTGATCACCCTTGCCATCATTTAATAAAAGCTCCATTTTTCCTTGGGAAAGCTTTTGCAAGGCTTGTCTTACAGTAGAAATATAAGTATCATCATACTTATAAATCAAAACCCCTACCTTGGGTATGTTTCCCCCTTGAGAAGAGTTCTCGCTATTGTTTCCTCCGCAACCCGAAAGAACTCCCATACACATAACTATAGATAAAATTAATGCCGAAATCTTTTTCATATCTTTTAAAAATCCTTTCTTTTTTTTATTTGCTCCCTTATTTTAACCCTATAACATTTTTTTATGTATTTGTTAATTTTAAAATATGTTTTTGTTGCAAGATTTGTCTTGTTATGGTAAAATTAAATAGCAGGAAAAGGAGGAAGAAAAAAATGGAAAAAGCAAAAAGATATGAGCTTTTAGATATAATCCGCGGGCTCGCTATTCTTAATATGATTTTTTATCACGCCATATGGGATATTGCAAATATATTCTCAAAAAATGCCGACTGGTTTAATTTTCATATATTTTATATATGGCAGCAGAGCATTTGCATTACCTTTATTCTTCTTTCAGGATTTTGCTTTTCCCTTGGAAAAAGACCTTTAAAAAGAGGCTTCATTGTATTTTTGGGAGGTCTTATTATTTCGCTTGTTACTGCCATTTTCATGCCCGAGCAGATAATAATTTTCGGAATACTTACCCTTATTGGCTCCTGCATGATAATAACAAGCGCTTTAGACAGGCTTTTTATAAAGCTAAATCCTATCGTAGGTTTTTTCTTGTGCGTAATTCTTTTTATAGTAACTAAAAATATAAATTCAGGATATATTTGGTTTTTTGAAAAAATTCTTTTGCCCGATGCACTCTACAACGGATATTTGGGAAGCTTTCTCGGTTTTTGCGACAAAAGCTTTTCATCAAGCGATTATTTTTCCATTATGCCATGGATTTTTCTTTTTGAGTGTGGATATTTTCTTTATTATATTTTAAAAAAATATGACCTTTTAAACTTTTTAAAATGCAAAAAGATTTTTCTTCTTTCTTTTATTGGGAAAAATTCTCTTTTGATTTATATGCTTCATCAGCCTGTAATTTATTCAATTTTGTATCTTGTGTATTTAAAATAAGGAGGCTTTTTATTATGACAAGCAATTCAAATTTTGCTCAAAGGGGATTGTTTTCTCTCTTGCTTATATTTTTGTCGGTGGTTTGCTTTTGTCTTTTAAGTTTTGTTTTTAAAATTTCCATGTCGCCATTCACAATTGTTATACCATTGGCTTTGTTGCTGCTTGTGTCTTTTTTAAAAGACAAAAAATTGTTTTTTGGAGTTGTTTTAAACCTCGCAATTCTTTTTGTTTTTATTTATATTAACACTTTTTTCTTCGACTGGTCATACGACGGAATGTACTATCACAAGCAGGCGGTAATCACCTTAAAGGAGGGTTGGAATCCCCTTTATGAGGCGGCAATTGACAAAGATATTTTTGCAAGCTATCCCGATATGTCTTTGTGGCTTGAAAATTATCCCAAGGGACTCTGGATTTTTCAAGCCGCAATATATTCACTTACAAACCTTTTGGAAAGTGCAAAGGCGGTAAACATTCTTTTTATAAATGCAGTCTTTTTTGCTGCATTTGACACTATGGAGAGGGTATATAATTTTAGCAGAAAAAAGAGCCTTCTTTTTGCTTTCATTTTTTCAATAAATCCTGTCTTTATAAGCCAGCTTTTTACCTTTTACAACGACCTTGCGGTGGGAAGCCTTTTTATAATTGCCTTGCTTTTATGCCAGCAGCTTTACAAGAATTGTGCTACATTTTTTACCTTTTGCTCACTTTTTTGTATCTCGGCAATTTCTCTTACCATAAAATTTACAGCTCCCTGCCTTTTGGCATTAATTTTTATTACCTTTGGTATTTTGTGCGCCATAAAGCAAAGAAAAAATATCATCTGGCTTAAAAAGCCTTGCCTTACAATTATAGCAGGGTTTCTTGCAGGACTTATCTTTTTAGGCTTTGACCCATACATTGAGCATATAAAAAATTCCCAGCATATTATTCACCCTGTCATGGGGGATGAAAAATATGATATTATGAACACAAATCCCCCCAAGGGCTTTTTAGAAAATTTAAGCGTTGAAAATCTTTTTATTTCAATTTTTTCAAAATCCTCCAATGATATCGAAAATAAGCCGACTCTTAAAATTCCTTTTAGCTTTTCTTCTGAGGAGCTTGAGCCACTTTCAAATGCAGACACACGTATTGGCGGCTTTGGTGTGTTTTTCTCAGGGATTTTATCTTTTTCTCTTGCCCTTGCAATTTTTTATATTATAAAAAGGAAAAAATTTAAAAAAGAGCTTTTGTTTTCTCTTTTTCTTTTAATTTTGCTTATGCTCTTTTTCCCTGAGAGCTGGTGGGCAAGATATGCAAGCTTTATATATTACATTCCCTGCTTTTTTCTTATCTTTTCAGCAGATAGCAAAAAAAGAAAAGCTTATATTTTATTATCAGCTGTTATTATTTTAAATTCTTTTGTTACTTGCTTTTCGGTAATATCTTCAAGTCTTTCTAAAACTATGGATTTAAATTCCCGACTTGAGGAGATAAAAAAAGAAGACAAAAAAATATTATTAAGGGTAAACGACTTTCCCACACATGTTAAATTGTTCTCAGAGTATGGAATAGACTTTGAAATTTCCCATGAGCCAATCTCCCCTGGTGAGAGCATTTTCTACAGAAACACAAAATATAAATTTATTGAATGAAAAATTTGTTTCTGATAAGAAAAAAAGGGATAACATCACAAATTATAGGCAAAGAGTCACTTAAATAAGAAGGGGAAATCTCAAAAAACTGAGATTTCCCCTATTTTAGTGCCTTTTTACTATAAAAAAACTCGCCACTCGGCATACCATCATACGCTGTCGGGTAACCCAAGGCAAAGCCTTGGCTCGTTTTATCCATTTTAAACAATTTTTCCTATCCCCAAAAAGTACACATATGTTTTTTAAAGCTCCTTTTTCTTTAATTTTTTAAATTATATATTAAAATAAAATTAGAATTTTTTTAAAAAATCTGCACCAAAATGCCTATCACATTTTGGTGCAAGTCTTTTGCTTTTTTAAAGCAATTCTTTTAATTGTTCTTTTGTTCTGTAACCCACCTCTGTTTTTTTAACCTCTCCATTTTCAAAAATCATAATGGTGGGAATGCTCACAATTTTAAAGTTTATTGCAAGCTCCTGCTCCTCGTCAATGTTTACCTTGCCCACCTTTATTTTTCCCGAAAGTTCCTCTGCAATTTCTGAAATTATAGGAGAGAGCATTTTACAAGGTCCGCACCAGCTTGCCCAGAAATCTACAAGCACAATTCCTTCATAATTTAAAACTTCTTTTTCAAAATTTTCCTTTGTTAATTTAATTTCGCCCATATTTTTCGTCCTTTCTTAAGTTTTTATATTTTTATATTTTGTGATTTTTCCCTTTTTTATCTTTGCAGCAAGCTTAGTTCTTTATTTTATCAAAGATTGCTTTTGTTCTTCTTCACGTTCCAAATCACGATATGCAATTTTTCCTACCAAGGTTTTAGGCAAGTCATCACGATATTCATACTCTCTTGGAAGAGCATACTTTGCAATATTTTTCTCGCAATGTGCCCTTATTGATTCCTTTATTTCATCAGTAGGTGTAAAGCCTGGCTTTAAGACAATGAAGGCTTTTACCTTTTGCATTCTATAGTCGTCTTTTACCCCTATAACTGTGCTGAACATTACCGCCTCATGTGAATCAATCACATTTTCAACCTGAGAAGGATACACGTTATATCCGCTTGTTACAATCATTCTTTTTAGTCTTTGAACAAAATATATAAATCCATCTTCGTCCATATACCCAAGATCGCCTGTATGAAGATATATTTTCCCGTCATCATGAAGGCGCAAGGTCTGGCTTGTTTCCTTAGGATTATTTATATACTCTTTCATAAGAGTAGGACCAGAAATACAAATTTCTCCCATTTCTCCTATTTTCGTCTCATCATTTGTGCTTGGTATTACTATTTTGTAATAAGTGTCAGGGAATGGTATTCCTATACTTCCCTCACGATGATAATCAATAGGAGTAAGGCAGCTTGCAGTCACACATTCGGTAGTTCCATACCCCTCACGCACCTGAATTTTTGCCCCGTGTTCTTTTAAAAATTTGTCAACCTTCTTTTTAAGCTCAACAGAAAGAGTATCTCCTCCGCTGAAAAGTCCTTTCATAAAGGAAAGGTCAACATTTTTCATTCCTTCATTTCTCATCATTGCCTCATACAAGGTGGGAACTCCCGCCATATAATTCGGCTTATATTTTTTGAAAAGTCCCGGAAATTCCTCTGTATTAATCTGAGGAACAAGCACGCATCTTCCACCAAAAGCAAGCATTGTATGTATCCCCACTCCAAGACCAAAGCCATGAAAAACGGGCATGATAGAAAGCATGGTATCCCCTGCCGAAAAACAACCCGCCGCCGCCGCTGTTTGCATTGCAAGAGCATTGAAATTAAGATTGGTAAGCAAAATCCCCTTAGAGGTTCCTGTTGTTCCTCCGCTGAACAAAACAACTGCCGAATCCTCGCCTCTTAGCTTGGCATCAAAGCCTTCCTTTTCTTCCTTTGTTTTATTAATAAAATCGGTCCAGGAAATTACCCATGGCTGATTTTTCATCCTCGGCTCATGACCAATAAATTTATAAATAAAGCCTTTGACCATAGGAAGGGCTTCTTCAATTTTAGCAACAATAAGCTTTTTTAAGAGAGTTTTCCCTTTTATTGCCTCAAATTTATCATAAAACCTGCTCAAGGTTATGGCAACCTTGCTTTTGCTTTCGTTAAGATAGAACATTATCTCATTTTCGGCAGACAAAGGATGCACCATGCTTGCAATTGCACCTATTTTATTGATTGCATAAAACATAATAATTGCCTGGGGAATATTGGGAAGGCATATTGTCACGCTTTCTCCCTTTTTCACGCCTTCATTTACAAGCGCCTTTGCGCATTCGTCAATTTCCTCTACGAAACTTTTGTAAGAAACTGACCTTCCCATAAAATCATAGGCAATATAATCAGGATAACTATCCCTTGCTTTTTTTACCATATCATACATAGAAATATCAGGATACTCCAATGTATGCGGAACATTTCCATAATACTTAAACCATTTAGCTTCAGAACTCAAAATCTATTTCCTCCCCCAATTTTTTGTCAAGCAAATGCGGATTTTTAAACAAATATTTAATAAGCTTTAAGGAGCGTGCAAAATAAAATCCGTCAGCAATGCGCTCATCGAGTGTAACTCCTAAATTTACTACATCTCTTACGCTTTGATTTCCCTCCTCATCCAAAAGCATCTCCTTATGGATTTGACCTATTGTGATAACAATTCCATTGGTTCCGAAATTGTTTAAATGATGATACACCGCATCACATTTAATACTTCCCAGATTAGACAATAGCACCGTGCAATAATTTGTGTCAACACTGCTGAAGGACTTTGGCATAAGTCCATGTGTATCTGCAAAGTTCATAAATGCCATGAAAAGCATCATCAAAGGCTTGGGCAATTTTTTGACAATATTTAATATGTCATCTACGCTCTGACCCTTATCCTCTCTTTTTGCCTCTTTCACCTTTGGTGAAAGCCTGTCGGTTATGTCGCAAAGAGTCTCATCATCCTTGGGACGATATATCATGAGAGTTTCCTCGGAATGGTCTTCGAATTTCTTTTTAATTGTGAAACCCATTGAAATTTCATTGCGCATATAGAATCTTTTTCCTGAAATATATCTGTTCAAAAGGGGACGCATCTTTATAGTTCTTGCAACTGCACAAATTATGCAATGAAAAAGTGTTACCTTTCTTTCCCCGCTCTCATTTTTTTCCTTTATGTAATCTAAAAGCTCGGTAATGTCAATTTTTTCGTTGATATATACCTCTGCATCTGTCCTTTTAGGCATAAGATATGCCATGTAAAAATGAAGTCCGTCAATGTTGCGTATTCTTTCGGCATCATGCCTGTCCCCCCATTTTTTCATTGTTTTCCTCCTTATTTTTAAATTTTATTTTTTAATTTAAGCCTCCCAAAGCTAATAATCGCTTAATATCACCTGTAACTATAAACATGGTCTAATCTTAAAAAAGTAGCGTAGCATTGCTCTTTTGTATAATGTGATTTTGGTGCATAATATATGTCAGAGACTCCTTTCATAACATCCCATTGATACATATATCGAACAGCGCTGTCTGCCCATGATGAAATTTCCTCTACATCATAAAAAGCATCTACACCCTCACTTTTAGGACCAAGCTTTACACCGCCGCCATAACAAAAATAAACTCTCAAAAGCATAGTTGCGGCTTCTTCTCTTGTAATAAACGCATCAGGATCAAATATACCATTTCCTCTTCCATAAACAATATACATTGAATTTGCACATTTAATGTAATATTCGTATTTGGAATTTTCAATATCAGTAAATGTATCTTCTTTGAAAACTAACTGATTGCCGAAATCATCTACATGGGAGGAAAGATACCATTCTACAACTTCATCAACCTCCATACCAAAATGATGAGCCACAAACATGACCGAAATTTTGGCAAATTCTGCTCTGGTTATAGCCTTTTTATAATTATTTTGCATATCCTCAGGGACAAAACCTAAACGAATTGCTTCCTCTACCTCTTGTTTTGCCCAAGCAGAAATTTCTGTGTCAGCGGCATATATAACGCTATGAAAAATAAGAAGTATAGAAATTAAGAAAAATAATATTTTTTTCATTGATAAATCCTTTCATTTTCGACAAAGTTCAACATCATTCTCCCGAGTCAAGTTAAGGGGTAAAATTAACAGATACAAAACAAAAACTCTGCTTGGATTTTTCTTAAACACCCGTCTCATTTATTGTTGCTTTTGTATCACTATCAGGTACTTCTCTTGAAATATTAAAGGGAATTGCATTTTCTCTCACTGACTGTCTTAAAAACATATTTATTGCTGTTGACAAATCCAATCCAAAATCTGCAAATAATTCTTGAGCTTTTACCTTGATATCTGCATCAATCGAAATATTAGTTGATGTTTTAGCCATAAAAAACACATCCTTTCACTTACATTATATTACTTATAAATCCATTTGT
>JAZURZ010000143.1:0-5938 GCA_045606465.1 Clostridia bacterium
CAAAATAAACAAAAAACAACAAAAAACAACAATTTTGTGTTGACATTACAATTGAAATATAGTATAATATATAATGTATAAAAATGTAATTTTTAGTTTAATTTTAAGTTAAAAATTAAATTTATTATAAAAAAAGGAGAAATGTAAAATGGTATCAGAATACGAAATCAAAAAGCAGATTTGCGACATCGGAAAAAGAATTTATAACCGTGGCATGGTTGCTGCAAATGACGGTAACATCTCGGTAAAAATTTCCGATAACGAATTTCTCTGCACTCCTACAGGTGTAAGTAAGGGTTTTATGACTCCGGAATATATCTGTAAGGTTGATGCAAACGGAAAAGTACTTCAGGCGAACGGTAAATTCAAGCCATCATCTGAAATCAAAATGCACATGAGAGTTTATAAGGAAAGACCTGATGTTCAGTCTGTTGTTCACGCACATCCTATTTATGCAACAAGCTTTGCTATAGCAGGTATTCCTCTTACACAACCTATCATGCCTGAGGCAGTTATTGCATTAGGTTGCGTGCCCATTGCAGAGTATGGCACACCTTCAACAGAGGAAATTCCCGATGCAGTATCTAAGTATTTGCAATATTATGATGCAGTTTTGCTTGAAAATCATGGTGCACTTGCATATTCAGATTCACTTCTTGCAGCATACCACAAGATGGAGTCTTTGGAATTTTATGCACAGTTGTTGTTCCTTTCAAGACAGCTTGGCGGTCCCAAGGAGCTTTCTGATTCACAAGTAAAGAGACTTTACGAAATCAGAAGACAGTTTGGAATGACAGGAAAGCATCCTGCAGATTTGTGCCCCAACAATAAAGAAGGCAAGTCAAGCTGCCATAACTGCGGTGCTTGCGGCGGCTCAAAAGCGGCAAATTCCAACAGTGATTTGATTGCAGAAATAACCAAAAAGGTTATGGAACAACTCAGCAAATAAGTGAGGTGACTTACAATGTATAACGACTTGGAGAAAATTGTCGAGAAAGTTGTAAGAGAAGTATCCTCCCAAAAACAAGAGGAAGGGAAAATCACCTTGAGGCTTGCAAAGCAACTTGCTGAAAAAATTGAGGCGGAGGCAGCGAAAATAGGCGTAAATGCAGTTGTTGCAATAGCTGATGCAGGTGCAAGACCTATACTTGCAGAATGCATGGACGACGCTTATATTGCAAGCTATGATATAGCAGTAAGCAAAGCTTATACATCAGTTGCCCTCAAAATGAGGACGGCGGATTTGAAAAAATTGGCTCAACCTGAAAAAGAGCTTTATGGCATTCAATTCACCAATGCAGGTCAGATTGTAATATTTGGCGGCGGAGAACCACTTTTTTGTAAAGGAAAGGTTATAGGAGGACTGGGCGTAAGCGGCGGAACTGAGGAAAAAGATACATATCTTGCAGCTTACGGAGCCGAGCTTTTTAATAAACTTTTTTAAAAACTAATTTTTATAAGAAAGGAGAAAAACAATGGACGTAAATTCACAACAAATAGAGCAGATAGTTAAACAGGTTTTAAGTGGAATGAATGGCACAAGCAACGCCAAAGCAGCTGCTGCAGACATTCCTAAAACAAGCCGTGTTGCAATGCTTACCGCTCTTGAAAATTATGAAATAAAAGAATTCCCCATCCCTGAGCTTGGCGATGATGACATCTTAGTTAAGGTTGAGGGCTGCGGCGTGTGCGGAACAGATGCACATGAATTCAAAAGAGACCCCTTCGGACTTATCCCTGTTGTTCTCGGCCACGAGGGAACAGGCGAAATTGTAAAGATGGGTAAGAATGTCAAAAAAGACAGCGCAGGAAAAACTTTATCAATAGGTGACAAGGTTGTAACCTGTATGATTTTTAAAGATAATCCTGACATTACCATGTTTGACTTAAATAAGCAAAATGTTGGCGGTGCTGATGTTTATGGACTTTTGCCTGATGATGACATTCACTTAAATGGTTGGTTTGCAGATTATATGGTAATAAGAGGCGGCTCCACCGTGTTCAATGTAAGTGACCTTGACCTTGATTCAAGAATATTGATTGAGCCAAGCGCAGTACTCATTCATGCAGTTGAAAGAGCAAAAACAACAGGAATTTTAAGATTTAACAGCCGTGTGGCAGTTCAGGGCTGTGGTCCTATTGGTCTTTTGTGCATAGCAATACTTCGCACAATGGGCATTGAAAACATAACAGCAGTTGATGGAGAGGATAAGCGTCTGGAATTTGCAAAGCAAATGGGAGCAACCGCTGTTGTAAACTTTAAAAATTACAGCGACCGTGATGCGCTTGCAGAGGGAGTTAAGGCTTCTTTCGGCGGATACCTTGCCGATTTTGCGTTCCAGTGCACAGGCTCACCAATCGCTCATAGCAACGTGTATAAATTTATAAGAAGCGGCGGCGGACTTTGTGAGCTTGGCTTCTTCATAAATGGCGGAGATGCTACAATAAATCCGCATTTTGACTTGTGTGCTAAGGAAATCACACTTGTAGGCTCATGGGTATATACACTTCGCGACTACGCAACAACCTTTGATTTTCTCAAGCGTGCAAAGGGAATAGGCTTGCCAATTGAAAAGCTTATCACCCATAGATTCCCGCTTGATAAAATAAACGAACCTCATCAGACCAATCTTAAAATGGAAGGTCTTAAGATAGCTGTCATAAACTAAGTTAAAAAAATTTTTTAAAACTTTTATTACAAGGAGGAAAAGAAAATGGCATTGGAAGCATTAGGAATGGTAGAAACAAGAGGTCTTACTGCTGCTATAGAGGCTGCAGACGCAATGGTTAAAGCTGCTGAGGTAGTTTTAATCGGAACTGAAAAAATCGGTTCAGGTCTTGTAAGTGTTATGGTAAGAGGCGATGTAGGTGCTGTTAAGGCTGCAACCGAGGCTGGTGCAAATATGGCACAAAAGCTTGGTGAGCTGGTAGCAGTTCATGTTATCCCAAGACCCCACGCAGACGTAGAGAAAATTTTGCCTAAGTTTTAATCGAAAGGATTGATTTTTATGGCAACAACAAAAAAAACAACCACCACTAAAAAAACAGCCCCAAAGGTTGAGGAAAACAAAGTTATAGTATCTAAGGAGGAAAAGAAAATGGCATTGGAAGCATTAGGAATGGTAGAAACAAGAGGTTTGGTAGCTGCAATTGAAGCAGCAGACGCTATGTTAAAGGCTGCAAACGTAGTCTTAATCGGAACCGAGAAAATTGGTTCAGGTCTTGTAAGCGTTATGGTAAGAGGTGACGTAGGCGCAGTTAAGGCATCAGTTGAGGCAGGTAGTGCATCTGCATCAAGACTTGGTGAGCTTGTAGCTACACACGTAATTCCCAGACCTCATGGCGATGTTGAAAAGATTTTACCAGTACTTAAATAAACCATTATTAAACCATCTGCACTGAGGAGTGCAAAAGCACTCCTCAGGATTTAGCAGAAAATCAGGAGGTTTCTTTGATGATTGTAGGCAAAGTTATAGGAAGTGTTGTATCAACACGCAAGAGCGAAAAGCTTGTAGGAAGTAAATTTATGATTGTAGAGCCTGTGACTAAAACAAATGGCTCAAACGAAAAATTAATTGCAGTTGACACCATTGGCGCAGGTATCGGAGAAATGGTTTTAGTAGCTTGCGGAAGTGCTGCAAGAATAGGCTGTAACATGGATAATTCGCCTGTAGATGCAGCTATTGTCGGAATAATTGATGACGGAAGCGAATTTGAAAAGGCTTAATAAAAAATAGTTTATTTTATGAAAGGAGTAGCCTGTTGTGAAATTAGAAACGCTTGTTGACATAATCAGAGAAAACGCCGTTGTAGGAGCGGGCGGAGCAGGCTTTCCGACCTATGCAAAGCTTGATAAAAGGGCAGATACAATTATTTTAAATTGTGCAGAATGTGAGCCCTTGTTAAAGCTTCACAGACAATTGCTTGAAAGCTATGCATATGAAATTTTATATACCCTTGATGTAATAGCTGATACCTTGGAGGCTGATAATGTAATAATTGCATTAAAGGGCTCTTATAAGTCTGTCATTGAGGCGGTAGAACTTCATCTTGACAGCTTTAAAAAAGCAAGGATAGGAATTTTGCCTGAGGTTTATCCTGCAGGTGATGAACTTGTTGTAGTTTATGAAACAACAGGAAGGGTTGTGCCTACGGGTGGAATACCCATTTTAGTAGGAACTGTTGTTCTTAATGTTGAAACAGTTTATAATATTTATAATGCATTGAATAATAAAGAACCTGTAACCGATAAATATGTAACGGTGGCAGGAGAGGTGAAAAAACCTCTGACTCTTAAAGTTCCGATAGGAACACAAATTAAAGACTTAGTAAAGCTTGCAGGAGGCACAACAATTGATGATTATGCAGTTATAGTTGGCGGCCCCATGACTGGAAATCTTGCAAGCATGTCAGAAATGGTAACGAAAACAACCAATGCGGTCTTGATTATGCCGCAGGATCATCATATAGTAAAGAAAAGAAAAAGTAAGGTTTCAATAGACATGAAACGAGCAATGAGCGCTTGTTGTCAGTGCAGAATGTGCACCGACCTTTGCCCAAGAAATTTACTTGGACATCCAATAGAGCCACATGAATTTATGAGGGTTGCAACAAGCGGTGACACAAGAAAAATACAACCTTACATAAATACAATGTTCTGCTCAGGTTGCGGAGTTTGTGAAATGTATGCATGTATGCAGAATCTTTCGCCGAGAGCCCTGATTGCAGAATGTAAGGCAGGACTTAAGAAAAATGGAGTCGCAATTCCACGTGACGCTGAATTTTCAGGAGTATCACCAAAAAGAGCATATAAAAAAGTCCCTATGCAAAGACTTATTTCACGTCTGGGACTTGTAAAATATAATAAGCCTGCACCTTTTGAGGATGTTGAATATTCGCCTGCAATGGTAAGAATATCACTTTCACAACATGTGGGAGCGCCTGCTTGTGCAATAGTAAAAAAGGGCGACAAGGTAATAAAAGGACAGCTTATAGGAAGCTTTGATAAAGATAAGCTTGGTGTCGGAGTGCATGCTTCAATAAATGGAGTTGTAACCGATGTAAACAATAAATTTATCACTATCAGAAAGTGAGGAGCAGTTAATGGGAAAATCAATAGGAATGACTGAATATAAGACTGTTTCGACAGGCATACGTGCCGCCGATCTTATGATTAAAACGGCGGAAATTGACATAATTGAAGCCCAGACTGTGTGTCCGGGCAAATACATAATTTTAGTAAGCGGTGAATTGAGCGCAGTAAGAGCATCAGTTGATGCGGCAAAAAATGCATTTCCCGATGAGCTTATTGACAGTTTTGTTCTCGGAAACCCCGAACCTTCAATTTTTCCTGCAATCTATGGCGCAAATCCTGTAGAAAACCCTGCAGCACTCGGAGTTTTGGAAACCTACTCTGCAGCATCAATTATTGTTGCAGCAGATGTTGCAGCAAAGACTGCTGAGGTAAGCTTAATTGAACTCAGAGTTGCACGCGGAATGTGTGGAAAATCTTATATGCTTATAACAGGAACGGTTGCAGCAGTTGCAGCATCAATAGAAAGAGCAAAAGAGCAGGTTGGGGAAGAAGGAATGTTCCTTGATAGTTCGGTAATTCCTAATCCCGACATGAAGCTCTGGCAAACCATTCTTTGATTGACTTTAAAAAAATCAAAGAAGAAAAACGTCCATTTCTTTTTCTTCTTCAACTCTTTTTGACAAAAGAGAGGGAATATCCTTAAGAATAAGAGAATATATGTAACCATTTACACTTAATCCCAAAGAGTCACAATGTTCTTTGATTTTTTCCTTAACTCCTTTGGGGACAGTGAAATTTATTCTGTCGTAATTATTCTGAATAAAATCATTTTTGTATTGGGTGTTGTTTTTCATATATAACATTCCTTTCAAAAGTGAACTTATATATATTATATCATAAAAT
>JAZURZ010000144.1:0-3907 GCA_045606465.1 Clostridia bacterium
CTTTTTCACCGCATATAAAGCATCTGCCATATTGGCAACACCAAAGCCCTGAGGGCCTGTAAAGTTATAAACCGCTCCGCCTTCTTCAAAAGTTTTTCCGCTCTTTATGCAATCATCAATCATGCTTGAAAGATATGGCAATGGGCAACGCTCTGCATGGGCTTGGTCTATTGCATTATCTGCATTTACCAAAAGCTTAATCATATAATTATTTTGGGTTTTGTAAGCCTCGTAAAATTCTTCAAAGCTCTTAAAATCTTCAACATTGCCGGTGTCTGGGCCTATTCTTTCGCCCTTGTCCATGCCCTTTGAAAAAACAAGCTCCAAAGGACGACACATATTATAGAACGCCGCATCATGCCAGCCACAGGTTTTGCCTGCTTTTTGCGGCTCAACGCATCCTATTATATTATAATCTCTTGCATCCTGAAGAGCAACTCCTCTGCTCATAAGTGCAGGAATAATTACCTCGTCGTTATAATAAGCAGGAAGTCCCAGTCCCATTCTTGTAAGTTCGGCAGCTTTCATCATAAAATCATGAGGAGTTTTATTCCACACTCTTACTGAGAATGAAGGCTGTGGCAGAGCAACGTTCATGGTCGCCTGAATAGTCATAAAGGAAAGGTCGTTTGTTGAATCCTCACCATTTTCGTCCTGTCCTCCTGCAATTAAGTTCTGGAACAAGCTATAGCCTGCAAAACCCTCTGCAGATGCAACATCACGCACCTTTGTAAAATCATTAAGCTTTACCCAGATACAATCAATAAGCTCCTGAGCCTCCTCGGGAGAGATTTTCCCCTCCTCCATATCCTTTTTATAATAAGGATACATATATTGGTCAAATCTTCCCGGAGAAATTGAATGTCCGTTGGACTCTGTCTGCAACAAAAGCTGAACAAACCAGAAAGACTGACAAGCCTCATAAAAGCTTGTTGCACCATTTTCAGGAACATTTGCACAATTTTTTGCTATAATTAAAAGTTCTTTTTTTCTTGTCTCATCGCTTGTTTTTTCTGCCATTTCAAGAGCAAGACGTGCATATCTTTTTGCATAATCACAAACTGCCTCACAAGAAATTATCATAGCTCTTAACAGGATTCCCTTTTTCATCATTTCAGGGTCCCCGGGATTAAGCTTTTCAAGCTCTTGTTTTGCCTCGTCTATAACCCCCTTATATCCGCCCGCTAAAACCTTTGCGTAATTTACAGTTACATGACCTACGCCATTGTAAAAATAATTTCCCGGAGTAAAAATATTATGCTCTATCGCCGCAATGGTTTCCGACTCCATATAAGCAGTTGCAAGCTCGCTTGTGGTTTTACCTTTCCAATATTTAAAAACCTCATGTAGTTTTACTTTAGTATCCTCTGATATGTAAAAAGGGTCGGCGCTTCTTGTTTCAAGTGTGTCAAATTCCTCCTCAATCCATTCAAATGAAAATTCGGGGAAAATCTGACAGCTCCTTGAGGATTTTGTTGCACTTCCCACAACAAGCTCATTTTCTCTTATTACAATCGGAATATTTTTTAGTATATGAGCAAAAGCCTTTGCACGCCTCATAACCATAGGTTCACCCTCGGTTTGTTTGTAGCTTTCGGTAATTAAAACCGCTCTTTCAGGCTCAATTTCAGGCTTTTTTTCAAACAACAGATTTATAAGCTTTGAAACACGCTCTGTTTTGGGAATGTTATAAATATTATACTTACTCATTTGTATTCTCCTTTCTGACGCCTTTTCGGCATAAAATTTTATTTTAAAAATCTCTTTGTTAATTCAAGTTCCACATCGGTCGTTTCATACCTTGCAAGCAACTTTACATCAATTTTTGCATTTTTAACTGCATAACTGTAATATGCTTTTTTGAGCATATCTATATCGTTATAGTTATCGCCAAAAGCGGCAGTTTCTTCATATTTAATATCATACTCTTTTTGAATATATTCAAGAGCATCACCCTTATTTGCACCGACGCTTACATACTCTGTCCAGCTTTCATCCGAATAGCATTTTCTCAAAAGCCCGTTGGCTTCTATGTAATGCAAAGGATAGGACTCACTTTTTCCCTTTTTGAAAATTGCTATTTTGTATATGTGTTCATTTTCAAAATTTTCCAAAAAAAGTTCTCCCTCTTCCCCCTCTTGGGACACTATTGTTTTTAACTCGTGATTGCTTGCATAGACCTTATCTTTGGAATACAAAACAAAATCTATTCTTCCGAGCATTGGCAGAAGCCTTGACAAAATTTCATTTGAAATGGGCTTATGATAAACAACCCTCTCTCCCTTTACAACAAGACCTCCGTCGGAGCAGACAAAAATTATTTCATTATTTTCACCAAAAAGCTTTTTGAGAGCATTTTTGCTCCTTCCGCTTGCAACAACAAATATTTTGCCTTGTTCCAAGGCTTTATTTATTGCGCAAAAAATTTTTGGATTTATTCGTTTTTCACCTTTGGCAAGAAGCGTTCCGTCAACATCGCACGCAATAATCTTAACATTTTCCGACATTACAAGCACCTCCGCCACAGTATCTTGAATATAGTATATACTATATTTTCGCAAAAGTCAAGAGAAAACAAACAAAAAAACAAAAAAACAAAAACAAAACAAAGAAAAACAAATTTTTATATGATTTTATTGTATTTTTTTATTTTTTTCAAAAAAAGTGTTGCAGTCTGTCGAAAAATATGGTAAAATATATTTATTGTATTTTTCACAACACACAAAAACTCTGGAGAGTCCCGATGTAAAAGGGCGCCGAAGGTGTACGGAAGACTATTTTTGTCTTTTAATCTCTCAGGCAAAAGGACAGGGCTGTTTGTTGCTTGGTCTTAATATGTCGATTTACTCTTCAAAGTCAAAAATTCTGTTTTTGGCTTTTTTTATTTTTTATGTTGAGTAAAATACAAAATAAAGAAATTTCATTTTTAAAAAGGAGAAGAATAAAATGGAAATGTTTACAAATTTGAGTGACATCCTTTTAAAGGTTGTCCAAAAAATCAATTTTTACTTATCGGATTATATATTGATAATCCTGCTTGTGGGAATTGGTTTGTTTTTCACAATCAAAACACGCTTTGTTCAGGTAAGATGTTTTGGTGAAGGCATGAAAAAAGTGTTTGGCAAAATTTCATTGCGTGGCGGAAAGCAAGAAGGGGGTTTGAGCTCATTCCAGGCTCTTGCAACTGCAATCGCAGCGCAGGTTGGTACAGGTAACATAGTAGGTGCTTGTGGTGCTATATTAATTGGTGGACCTGGTGCTATTTTCTGGATGTGGATAATTGCTTTCTTCGGCATGGCAACAATTTATGCAGAAGCAGTTTTGGCACAGGACTCAAGACAAACTCTGTCTGACGGAACTATTGTGGGCGGACCTGTTTATTACATAAAAAAAGCTTTTAACAACAAATTCGGCACATTCCTCGCAGGCTTTTTTGCAATTGCTACCTTCCTTGCACTCGGCTTTATGGGAAGCATGGTTCAGTCAAACTCCATAAGCGAAGCTTGCAACACTGCGTTTGGTATCCCTGGTTGGGTTATGGGAGCTATAATTGTTATAATTTCAGCCTTTGTTTTCCTTGGCGGAGTTCAGAGAATTGCTGCTGTTACCGAAAAACTTGTTCCTATAATGGCGCTTTTATATATCGCGGGAGGACTTTTCATTCTCATATGCAGAATACAATACCTTCCTGAAACCTTTGGCATGATTTTCAAATACGCATTTGCTCCTCAGTCAATAATTGGCGGTGGTATCGGTTATGCTTTGAAGACTGCTATTAGCCAAGGTGCAAAAAGAGGACTTTTCTCAAACGAAGCAGGTATGGGTTCTACCCCCCACGCTCACGCACTTGCAAATGTAGAAAAACCTCACGATCAGGGTGTTGTTGCTATGATTGGTGTGTTTATTG
>JAZURZ010000145.1:0-4968 GCA_045606465.1 Clostridia bacterium
GTCCATGGCAAGAACCAATATGCCAAACACAGCGTCATGTCAGTTTTTTATAATGCATGCAGACGCACCCCATCTTGATGGACAGTATGCAGCTTTTGGAATGCTTACTGAGGGCTTTGATGTGCTTGATGAAATTGCAAACACAAAAACCGGGGTTCGTGAGGGAATGGCAGATGTTCCTGATGAGCTTCCCGTGATTAAGACCATAAGGGTTTTAAAAGATGCTGAAGTGACAGAGGAGCAATAGGGTTTTGGCAAGCTTGAAATTTTCGTCAGAGAAAAAACATTATGTCTATCTTTTAAAATGCAGAGATAACTCTCTTTATTGCGGCTATACCAACTCGCCAGAAAAACGACTCTCTGCCCACAACAGCGGCAAGGGTGCAAAATACACAAAATCACGCCTGCCTGTAGAGCTTGTATATTTAGAGGAATATTGTGAAAAATCAGAAGCTATGCGCAGGGAATGTGAGATTAAAAGGTTTACCAGAGAGGAAAAGCTTGACCTTGTAAAGGGTTACAATAAATCCTCATCTTGATGAAAACTAAGATGAGTAAATTTTGAAAGGAACAGCGATTACGCAAGATGAGCAAAAAAAATTCGTTTATGACCAATGTGTCAATCATTTTGTTTTCCCAAATAGCAGTAAAAGTTCTTGGACTTGTCTATAGAATGGTAATAACCAACATAAGCGGCTTTGGAGATTTGGGAAATGGATATTACAATACTGGCTATCAGGTTTATACCCTGCTTTTGGCAATTTCTTCGGTAGGAATACCAAATGCAATTTCAAAAATGACATCTGAAAGAATTGCAATGGGTGACTGGAGAGGCGCTCATAAAATTTTTAAAACTGCAATGATTTTGTTCTTTTTTGTGGGTCTTTTTTGTGCAGTAATTCTCTTTTTCGGAGCAGAATTTATAGTGGGAACTATACTTGCCCAAGCCGATGCAGATGGTGCAAAATATGTATTAAAAGCCCTTTCGCCCTCGGTTATATTTGTTTGTATGTCGGCGGTGATAAGAGGATATTTTACAGGCATGAATAATGTTAATGCAACAAGCACATCTCAGGTGTTTGAACAGATTTTTAAATGTGTTCTTACAGTTGTAATCGTGTGGGTTATGGCGGGTCTTTCCATTTACGCAAATGATAAGGTGAAGGCATATAGCATGGCAACGGGTGCAAATTTTGCATCTACTATAGCAACAGTTTTAAGTTTTGTTTATCTTATTTATTTTTATAATAAAAGAAAAGCAGGAATTTCTCAAAAGCTTTTAACAAGCACTGCCAAAACTATCAATATGCCATTTTCTAAGCTTTGCAAAAGTATTCTAATGATTTCAATTCCTATTTCGTTAGGTGGAATAATCTCGGCAATAAATCGCCTTGTGGATACTGCAACTATAACAAGGGGAATTGAAATAGCGTTTCGTGACATAATTCCGGGTTATGCAAATGTCCCTGCGATAATTGCCCCTACTGCAAAGCAGCTCACCGAGGAGGCGTTGAGATTATCAGGAATTTTGGCAAAGAGTGACACCCTTATTAATTTGCCGATAGCCATGAATGTTGCATTTGCAACTGTGCTTGTTCCTTCGATTGCAGGAGCCTTGGCGGTAGGCAATAAAGTGGAAGCAAGAGGAAAAATTTCTTATTCTTTTTTAATTTCAATACTTATTATTTTCCCTTGTGCCATAGGCTATATTGCACTTGCAGAGCCTATATATCTTTTGCTTTATCCAAATGCAAAAATGGGATTTGAGCTTTTGCAGATAAGCTCGGTTGCACTTATATTTATAGCACTTAATCAGACTATATCGGGGTCGTTGCAGGGAATTGGAAAAATTTATGCTCCTGCTACGGGACTTTTAATGGGTTGTATTGCAAAGTTTATATTAAATACAATACTTATTCGTCAGCCTGCAATTAATATTTATGGTGCTCCAATATCCTCGGTTGTATGTCAGGTTATATCCTTTAGCTACGGATTTAGTATATTAAGAAAAAATATCGGGATAAAGCTTGATATGAAAAAATACATCTTAAAGCCACTTGTTGCAGCTTTGATTATGGGAATTTTGGCATTGGTAGCCTATAAAATAAGCATGATGATTTTAAAAATAAATGCAATATCGCTCGTTGTTGCAATCAGCGTTGGAGTTTTGGTATATATCATAGCAGTGCTAAGACTTGGTATAATGAACAAAGGCGAATTTCAAGAACTTCCCGCAGGAGATAAAATTTTAAAAATTCTCGGGAAATTAAAAATTAAAATAAAGGATTAAAATATTTTTTAAAATGAAAGGAAGATGATTTATGGACGCAAGTGGTGTCCGATTATTGATTTTGATTGGGGTTACTCTTTTTATTGTATTTGCACGATGCGCAGAATACGCATTAAAGGAGGCGAATGAGGCAAAGCTTGCCAAGCTTTTTGAAAAGGGTGACAAAAGGGCAGAAAGGGTAATATATTTGCAGGATAACTATTCCTCCATTTATAGCATGACCTATATTTTTATAACTGCAGGGCAGATTTTTCTGGCAGCTTATATAGCATATGAGTGGTGCAATTTAAAAATCGGATATCCTATCTGGACGCTTTTTGCAACAGAGGGAGTTTACGCCCTTGTGCTTTTTGTGTTTGGAATGTATATCCCTAAAAAAATAGCTCTTGCCTCGGCAGAAAAAATTGCAATGGGCTTTTCGGGATTTGTTTTGACTACATTTAAAATAGTGTCACCTCTGATAAAGCTTCTTGCATGGATTTCAAAGGGAATTATGCGTCTTTTCGGAATAAAATATTCCGATGCAGAAAATGATATAACCGAAGATGAAATTAAACTTATGGTGGAGATGGGCTCGCAAAGCGGAGCTATAGACCCGGAAGAAAAGGAAATGATACATAATATTTTCGAAATGGGCGAAACTCCCGTAAGTGAGATTATGACTCATAGGACAGATATAGAAATTCTATGGAGTGAGGATACCCACGAGGTGTGGGAGAATACAATTTCAAAAAGCAAGCACTCAATATATCCCGTCTGTGGAGAAACCGCCGATGATGTCATTGGCATTGTAGGAAGCAAGGACTTTTACAGAAAGCTTTTGAAAAATAAGGATTTTAATGTAAAGAGCATTATAAAGCCCGCTGTCTTTGTTCCCGAAACTGTAAAAGCGGACGAGCTTTTAAAGACCATGCAGCAGTCTAAAAATCACTTTGTAATTGTTTTAGACGAATATGGCGGAACGGCGGGAATTGTGACTATGTCGGACATGCTTGAAGAAATTGTGGGAAATTTTGAAGAATATGAGGAGCCTGAAATTGTTAAAAAGGGAGATAACCTCTGGATAATAAACGGAACCGCTGATTTGGACGAGGTTTCAAAAAGCTTGGGGCTTGAGCTTCCTACCGAGGAATATAACACCCTCGCAGGTATGATTTTAGCGCAGATGGATACTATTCCTACCGATGGAACCACACCTGAAATAGAGGCTTTTGGGCTGAAGATAAAAATCACAAAAATTCTTGAGCGAAGAATTGAGAAAACAAGAGTTTCAATAATAAAAAAAGAAGAAAACTGAACATCTGCCCTTGTATGTTGACATACAAGGGCAGAGTGTAATTTAAAATTACTATTTGTGGAAAGAAAGGCTAATGAAAAATGAAGGACGAAATGAATTTATCTATGTTGGTGGATTTTTACGAATTTACCATGTCGAATGGTTTTTTTGTTGAAGGCTTTGAGGAAAAAATTGCATATTTTGATATGTTTTTCAGGGATGTTCCCGATGGCGGCGGCTTTGCAATCATGGCAGGAGTAGAGCAGCTTATAGATTATTTTAAAAACTTGAAGTTTACAGGCGAGGACATTGAATTTCTAAGAGAAAAAAAGCTATTTGATGAAAGATTTTTAGCCTATCTTAAAAATTTTAAATTTACCTGCGATGTCTGGGCAGTCCCTGAGGGAACTCCTATTTTCCCCGGAGAACCTATTGTGACAGTAAGAGGCCCTGTAATTCAGGCACAGCTTGTGGAAACTGCAGTTTTACTTTTAATTAATCATCAGAGCCTTATTGCAACGAAGGCGAACAGAATAGTAAGAGCGGCACAGGGAAGACCTGTAATGGAATTTGGCTCACGCAGAGCACAAGGCGCATCTGCGGCAATTTATGGCGCAAGAGCGGCATATATAGGTGGTTGTGTGGGAACTGCGTGCACTTGTGTTGACCGAGATTTTAAGGTCCCTGCTCTGGGAACTATGGCGCATAGTTGGGTACAGCTTTTTGATAGTGAGTATGAAGCTTTTTATTCCTATGCCAAGACCTATCCTTCAAGTTGCACACTCCTGATAGATACCTACAATGTGTTAAAATCCGGACTACCCAATGCCATAAAGGTGTTTAATGAGGTGGTTGTTCCCGCAGGATATCGTCCCAAGGGAGTAAGAATAGATTCAGGCGACATAACCTATCTTTCTAAAAAGTGCAGAAAAATGCTTGATGATGCAGGCTTTAGTGATTGTCAGATTGTGGCGTCAAATTCTTTGGACGAGTATATCATAAGAGATACCCTTGTTCAGGGCGCAAAAATTGACTCTTTTGGCGTAGGCGAAAGACTTATCACTTCAAAATCTGCTCCTGTTTTCGGAGGGGTTTATAAGCTTGTGGCTGTTGAGGGTGAAAAAGGCGAAATTATACCAAAAATAAAAATAAGTGAGAATGTCGCAAAAATAACCACACCAGGATTTAAACAAGTGTATAGACTCTATGCAAATCAGACCTCGGCGGCAATTGCCGATGTTATTACACTTCACGATGAAATGATAGAAAATTGTGAAAGCTATGAGCTTTTTGACCCTGAACACACATGGAAAAGAAAAACTGTCACAGACTTTTATGCACGTCCTCTTCTTAAAAAGATTTTTGAAAAGCGAAGATGCATTTATGAAAGCCCATCAATTGA
>JAZURZ010000146.1:0-10040 GCA_045606465.1 Clostridia bacterium
TTGCCAATAATCAATCAAGAGGCAGTAAGGCTTGCGATTTTGGCAGGACTTTGTCTGGATTGCAAAATAAACAACAATTTTTCTTTTGAAAGAAAAAATTATTTTTATCCCGACCTTCCCAAGGCGTATCAGATAACTCAATTAAAAAATCCTATCTGCAGTGACGGAAAGGTGCAGACTAAGGATGGAAATATAAGGATAAATCGTATTCAAATAGAAGAAGACGCAGGAAAGCTTATACATGATGAGGAAAACAATTTTTCTATAGCCGACTACAACCGATGCGGAGTGCCGCTAATAGAGATTGTTACCGAGCCTGATTTTCGCTCTGCCAATCAGGTTGGAGCTTTTGTGGAGGATATTGCTCTTCGCTTAAAATATGCAGACGTGTGTGATGCACGCCTTGAGCAAGGCTCTTTGAGAGTAGATGTAAACATTTCTCTTATGCCCCAAGGTGCAAAAATCCTCGGAACAAGAGCTGAAATAAAAAATTTAAATTCCGTAAGGTCAATAAAAAGAGCCATTGAATATGAAATAGCTCGTCAGAGCGAAATTTTAAAAAGAGGAGAGCGTGTCAAAAAACAAACCCGACGATTTAGCGAGACTACGGGAAAAACAACTCTTTTGCGATCAAAAGAGGATGCACATGACTACAGATTTTTTGAAGAACCTGATATTATACCTGTTTTTGTCTCGGATGAAGAAATAGAAAAAATAAAAAATTCTATGCCCCAAATGCCGCATCAAAGAGAGGAAAGATACATTACTTGTTATAAGCTTTCAAACGAAGAAGCAAAACTTTTGGTAAAAAACAAAGCCTTTTCTGACTTTTATGACGAAGCGGCGGCTATAAATTCTCATTATCGTGATATTGCCAATATCATGCTGGGGAGTCTGAACAGATGCTTAAACGAAAGCGGAAAAGGTATGGAAAAACTTATATTTTCTCCCCAACAGCTTGTAGCACTTGTAAAAATGCAAAAGGACTCAAAGGTGAGCAAAAACGCAGCAAAGGAAATTTTGGCAATTATGTTTAAGACGGGGGAAGATCCTATGAAGATTGCCGAAAATCATGGATTTATTATGGATAATAATTTTGTTGAAATTGAAAAAATTGTTGACGAAATTCTTTTGAATAATCCTGAGGCAGTAAGAGAATATAAAAGCGGCGGGAAAAAAGTATTTGGCTTTCTTATGGGTCAGATTGTCAGTGCAGCAGGTAAGGGAGTAAACCCGAGTCTTGCAAAGGATATATTGGCAAAAAAACTCGAATAAATGGAGAATATGAAAAACGCATTTGTAAGAAGAAGATAGAGGGTAGGGTTATTGAACGAGATTAAACAAATTCGCTTTGCAGCTTGTTGCAGAATTTGACTAAAAAATGTATTTATAGTTTCCCTTTTTCCAGAAATAAAGTAAAGCAAAAACTTTTTAAAAATTCTTTTTATAAGGCTTTTATTGATTTTTATTCCGATATATTATATAATTAATCCATAGAAAAAATATTTGTAAAAGAATTAGTTTTCATAAAGTTCACACTCTGTTAATTGACAAAATAGTTAAAAAAAGGTATGATAAGTAGCACAAAAGGAAAACATAAAAAATATTTAAAAATTAAAAGAGGGTGATATAATGAAAGATATTCGTGAAAACTTTGATTATTTTGCAAATGTTTGTAATGATATGCCTTGCATTGATTCAGAGTTATATAAAAAATATGACGTAAAAAGAGGCTTGCGTGATTTAAATGGCAAAGGAGTCCTTACAGGACTTACTGCGGTCAGCGAAATACGTTCATCGATTATGTGCGATGGCCAAGAAATGAGCTGTCCAGGCAAGCTTTTTTATCGAGGCATAGATGTTGAGGATATTGTAGCAGATTTTATAAGCGAGCGAAAGTTTGCATTTGAGGAGACCGCATATCTTTTGTTGATGGGCGAGCTTCCCACCAGAAGGGAGCTTACAGACTTTTCTGAACTTTTAGCGTTGTATAGAAGAACCCTGCCGACAAGCTTTGTAAGAGATAGCATAATGAAGGCACCAAGCCGTGATATGATGAATACTCTTTCAAGGTCTGTGCTTACCCTTTATGCCTATGACAACAATGCAGACTCTGTTGAGCCTAAAAATGTGTTGCGGCAATGCTTGCAGCTTATTGCGCTTTTTCCTATGCTTGCAGTTTATGGCTATCAGGCATACAAGCATTATCATGATGGAAAAAGTTTGTATATTCATTCCCCTGAACCTGAATTTTCTACAGCTGAGAATATATTGCATCTTTTGCGACCCGACAGCAAATTTACTGAACTTGAGGCAAAGGTCTTGGACATTGCGTTAGTTCTTCATGCTGAGCATGGTGGAGGAAACAATTCAAGCTTCACCACCCGTGTAGTAACCTCGTCAGGCACCGATACCTATTCTGCAATCGCAGCGGCGCTTGGTTCTCTTAAAGGGTCAAGGCATGGCGGCGCTAACATAAAGGTGGTTCAGATGATGGAGGATATGAAAAACAAGGTAAAGGATTGGGAGGACGACGAGGAAATAGAAAAC
The DNA here is from genome assembly GCA_045606465.1 of Clostridia bacterium. Lineage (GTDB taxonomy): Bacteria > Bacillota > Clostridia > UBA1381 > UBA1381 > CAKSQL01. Next base: position 2,551 of record JAZURZ010000146.1, read on the forward strand.
TATCTTGTTAAGCTTTTAAATAAACAAGCGTTTGACCAGGCAGGGCTGATTTATGGCATGGGACACGCAGTTTATTCAATATCTGACCCGAGAGCAACAATTTTTCGATCCTTTGTAAAGGAGCTTTCGGCGGAAAAAAATATGAAAAAGGAATTTTCGCTTTATCAAAAGCTTGAAACCCTTGCACCAAAGGTGATCGCAAAGAAAAGAAAAATATATAAGGGAGTTAGTGCAAATGTGGATTTATACAGCGGATTTGCTTATAGCATGTTGAATTTGCCTATTGAGCTATATACTCCGATTTTTGCTATCGCACGAGTTGCAGGCTGGAGTGCTCATCGTATGGAGGAGATAAAAAATGAGAGCAAAATTATTCGTCCTGCGTATAAGGCAGTTTGCGAAGAACGACCTTTTGTAAAAATAGAAAAAAGAGGATGAAATATAAAAAGGAAGGTATAAAAGCTATGTTTGATTTTGTCAGAGTGGCAGGAGTCCATCACGAAATTACAGTAGGCAATGTGGTTGCCAATGCTAATAAAATAATAGAGATGGCAGAGCTTGCCGCCAAAGAAAAAGCAGATATTGTTGTTTTCCCTGAACTTTGCGTTACAGGATACACTTGTGGGGATTTGTTTTTTCAGAAAACTCTTCAAAAAGGAGCAGTCGAAGCATTAGAAAAAATAGCAAAAGAAAATAAAAAGCATAAAAACACAATAATTGTGGGGGCACCGCTTGTAATAAAAGGTCAGCTTTATAATTGTGCAGTTATAATGTGCTTTGGGAAAATATGCGGCATAGTGCCAAAGACATTTATACCTATAAGTAATGGATTTTCTGAAAAAAGATGGTTTTCGTCTTCTAAAAGCCTGAAAACTGATAAAATTAAAGCCGATTGCATAGGATTTTCGGGAGATTATGAAATTCCTGTAGGAAAAAATCTCGTTTTCGAAATGGGAGGAATGTTTTTTGCGACAGAGATTTGCGAGGATAGCTTTTCACCTGTTTCTCCTACTGATTTTCTTGCGTTAAATGGAGCTGAGCTTATAATAAACATTTCTGCAAGTAACGAGATGGTAGGAAAGAGAGAATATAGAAAAGAACTTGTCAAAAGTAAATCCGCAAGATTAATGTCAGGAGTTGTTTTTGTTTCATCAGGTGCAGAGGAATCAACAACAGACATGGTTTTTTCGGGGCATACAATAATTGCAGAAAACGGAAGCATAATAGCAGAAAATGACCAAGAGCCTTCCTTTGAAGGGGTTTTGGTAAAGGATATTGACATTGGAAAGATAAAAAAAGACAGAATGGGAAATAAAACTTTTATAGATTCTGCAAGCCTTTATGGTGATTTTGAGCCTTGTGCATGGGTAGGCTTGCCTCAAAAAGAATTAAATGGAGATGGAAGCATTAGCGATATAAGAAAAAATCCATTTGTATTATCCGACCCAAAACAAATGAAAAACCGCTGCATAGGGATATTTAAAACACAAATGGCAGGACTTAAAAAAAGAATGAAAATAACACAAGGCAAGGTTATAGTGGGGGTTTCAGGAGGCCTTGATTCCACCCTTGCTCTGTTAGTTGCAGCCAAAACTGCAATGGAGCTTAAAAGACCTGCAACTGATGTTGTGGGAATAACCATGCCCTGTTTTGGAACTACTGACAGAACCTATAACAATGCTTTAAAGCTGATGAAAACTCTTGGCATAAAAACCGAGGAGATAAATATAGAAAAAGCGTGTCTTCAGCATTTTTCTGATATTGGGCAGGATAAGAATTGCCATGATGTCACTTATGAAAATTCTCAGGCAAGAGAGAGAACTCAAGTGCTTATGGATTATGCCGGCAAGGTGGGTGGTTTTGTTGTGGGAACGGGAGATTTAAGCGAGCTTGCACTTGGTTGGTGCACCTTTAATGGCGACCATATGAGTATGTATGGAGTAAATGCAGGTGTTCCCAAAACCCTTTTAAGATATGTAATAGAAAGCATAATAGAAGAAGGGTATTTCCCAAAAAGCAAGGAAGTTTTAGAAGATATTCTTGCAACTCCAATAAGCCCTGAACTTTTGCCGCCTGATAAAAAGGGAGAAATTCTGCAAAAAACCGAGGATATTATAGGTCCTTATGCATTGCATGATTTTTTCTTGTTCTATGTTATAAGATATGGATTTGAGCCTGCAAAAATATATCATCTGGCAAAGCTTGCATTTTCAAATGAATTTGATGATGAAACAATTTTGAAATGGATTGAGAGCTTTTATAAAAGATTTTTCGCCCAGCAGTTTAAGCGTAATTGTATGCCTGATGGTGTAAAAGTAGGCAGCGTAGGATTGTCACCAAGGGGAGATTGGCAAATGCCATCTGATGCTTCTGTGGCGATATGGACAGAAGAGATAGAAAATTTAAAGTAATGGAAAAAAAGGATTGCTTTTATGAAAAAGAAAGGTCGTAGTGCTTTAAACTACGACCTTTTGATGTTATTAATGATAATTTTTCATTTAAAATCACAAATTTATGCTTGTGTGTTATAGCTATAGTTAGGAGCTTCCTTTGTGATATATATATCATGGGGATGGCTTTCCTTAAGACCTGCTCCGGTAATTCTTATAAACTTGCCGTTTTCTTTAAGAAGAGGAATGGTTTTTGTTCCGCAATAACCCATACCTGAACGCAAGCCGCCCAAAAGCTGGAATATTGTATCAGATAATGCGCCCTTGTAGGGAACTCGTCCCTCTACGCCCTCGGGAACAAGCTTTTTAGATCCTGTCTGGAAGTATCTGTCCTTGCTGCCCTTTTCCATTGCTGCAAGGGAACCCATACCTCTATAGACCTTAAAGCGTCTTCCCTGGAAAATTTCAAATTCGCCGGGGCTTTCTTCACAACCAGCTAAAAGACTTCCCATCATTACAACGTCTGCGCCTGCTGCAATAGCCTTTGTAATATCTCCTGAATATTTAATTCCGCCGTCAGCTATAACAGGAATGCCATATTTTTTAGCAACCTGGCTTACATCATAAATTGCAGTAATCTGCGGAGCGCCTATACCTGCAATTATTCTTGTAGTACAAATAGAGCCGGGGCCGATACTAACCTTTATTGCGTCTGCGCCTGCTGCAATAAGAGCCTCAGCAGCTTCCGCTGTTGCGATATTTCCTACAATGACAGGGAGTTCAGGGAAAGCATTTTTAATTTCCTTGACCTTGTTTATGATATTCATAGAATGTCCGTGAGCCGAATCAAGAACAACTACGTCAACGCCGGAATTTACAACTGCAGCCACTCTTTCGAGAGCGTCGTCGGTTACTCCGATAGCAGCGGCGCACAAAAGACGACCGCTTGAATCTTTTGCAGCATTTGGATAACGAACTGCTTTTTCAATATCCTTAATGGTTATAAGACCTTTAAGGTGATTTTCCTTGTCTACAATCGGCAATTTTTCAATTTTATATTTTCTTAAGATTTCCTGAGCCTGCTCAAGAGTAGTTCCTTCAGGAGCAGTAATAAGATTTTCGCATGTCATAGCTTCTTTGATTTTTTTATCAAAGTCAACTTCGAAACGCAAGTCACGGTTGGTTATAATTCCAATAAGCTTTCCTTCTTTGTCGCAAATGGGAACGCCTGAAATCTTATATTTACCCATGAGCTCATCAGCATCCTTTAAGGTGTGTTCTGCTGAAAGGCTGAATGGGTTTGTGATTACACCATTTTCAGACCTTTTTACCTTGTCAACCTCTATTGCTTGTTGCTCAATTGTCATATTTTTATGTATAACGCCTATTCCGCCCTCACGAGCCATGGAAATTGCCATGGGTGCCTCGGTAACGGTGTCCATTGCTGAACTCATAAGAGGGATGTTCAAATGTATGGTTTTTGTAAGTTGTGTTCCCAACTCCACCTCATTAGGAGTAAAATTTGATTCCTGAGGAAGAAGAAGAACATCATCAAAGGTAAGGCCTTCCTTGCCAAATTTATCAATCATAATATAACCATCCTTTCCTTGCATATAGTTTAACATATATTTTATCAGAAAAAATAGTATATTTCAAGTCCTTTTTTCAACGAAATTCCTTTAAAAGATAAAAATTTTTTGTGTAAACAGACAAAAAACAAAAAAATATACAAAAAAACTTAATATAACAAAAAATTTACAAATTAGCCATTTAAAATCTTGCCTTAAATCTTGACACAGCTTAAATATAGATGCTATAATAATAACGTATAAACTATTTTGATTCTTTTGAGCATTATAGGAAATTTTGTTAATTTCTAATGATTTTTTGACACATAAGTATAGGAAGAAATTTTTTTGTAAAACATATAAAAGATTATGAAAGAAGAGGTTTTTTAAAGTTGAAAAGAGCAAGAAAGAAAAGCAGTATTTCAAATTTAAGAGATAAAAAAATGCGGGAATACAAGTATCAGTCAGATATGATTTCACTTGGATATGACCCTGACGCTTTTGATGAAGAGGAAAAAAAGATAGAGAATAATGAAGAAGCAGTGGCAATAGAAGAAGAAAAAGATAGTGAAGAAACAAATGCGAAGATAGAGGAAAACGCTTTTAATGAGGAGCCTTCTGATGCATCGGGCGTTGAACAAGAGCCTGAAGAACAAGAAAAGCCTTCTGAAAACAATGAAGAAAACTATCAGGACGAAGAGATAAGAAGCGATGAAAAGGTATTCAAAGAAAGAAAAAAATCGGCAGGGAAAAAAGCATTAATATTTATAGTTTCCTTGTTTGCGATTGTTTTGTTGTTCTTTGTTTCGCTTGGATTAGGCGGCTTTTTTGACACTACAGGAGATGATGAGATAACTGAAAATTATATGGTTCCTGCAGATAAAGGGACGGGAAAGATAAATATATTGTTGCTTGGTGTAGATAAGGACAAATTAAGAACAGATACAATAGTTGTGGCAAGCTATGACCTTGACGACTCAAAGGTAAATATTTTATCAATTCCACGTGATACAAGAATGTATATCGGAAACAGCTATCAGAAGATAAATGCAGCTCACGCAATATCTCAGAGCGGAAAAATCAAGGGTCCACAAGGGACAATTGAGGCGGTGACTCGTCTTACAGGAATACCAATAAATTATTATGTGGAGTTTAGCTTTGATGCATTTAAAAATGTGATAGATGCCTTGGGAGGCGTTGATTTTGATGTCCCGAGAGATATGTACTATAAAGACCCTGTCCAGGAACTTTATATTAATCTTAAAGAGGGTTATCAGCATTTAGATGGAGACAAGGCAGAGCAATTGGTGCGTTTTCGTCAATATCCCGACGGAGATATTGGCAGAGTGGCGACTCAGCAGGCATTTATAAAAGCCTTTGCAGAGCAAAAGTTAAATCTTAGCATAATAAGTAAGATTCCAGACTTGTATGAGGTTTTTAAAAAGGACATACAAACAAATTTTACCTTGATGGATGTCACAAGATATGCAAAAAATCTTGAAGAGCTTTCTTCTGAAAATATACAAATGTTCCAGCTCCCCGGCAATTTCAGCGGCCCTGAATATAAAGCTTCTTATTGGATTGCGGACATGAGTGTATTAAAAACATTAATTAAAACAGAGTTTGACTACGATGTATCAGACATTACAATCCATTCCGCAGATGGTTCGAGTGTTTCAAAAGACATAAAGGACGGAGTAAAAACTGCGGCACCAAAAGCATCAAGCACACCAAAAAGCACAACCTCAGCAGAGCCCGAAAAAACTCAAAAAGCTACAAAAAAACCTGAAGAATCAAAAAAACCATCACAAAGCAGTTCGCCGAGCGCTACAAAAAAACCTGACAAAACTGTAGCTCCGACAAAAAAAGCGACACAAGAACCTGAGGTCGAGCCTACAGAGAAGCCTGAAAAGACAGCTTCTCCTACAAAAGAGCCCACAAAACGTCCCGCTCGTCCTACGCCGAATGTGACCAATTCAGATGATGAAGAATGACAGGAAGGTATATATAAATGAAAAGAGCAAGAGAAAAGGGTAGAAAAAGACTTAAAACAAGACCAAGGACCGTTGCGAATAAGAAAAAGAAAAAAAACAAGAAAAAGGTTTTTTTAACAGTTCTTCTTTGTGTTATAGTTGTAATATTTATTGCTTTGGGCTTTGGTGGAGAAGACAATTCATTAATACCCATAGACGATTCGACGGGGAAGATGAATATTTTGGTTCTCGGAACTGACCAGAGTGGTTTAAGAACTGATGCCATGATGGTAGCATCATATGATTTTGATGCAGAAAGCTTGAAACTTTTGTCAATTCCTCGTGATACAAAGGTTTATGTTTCGAATCGCAAGGTAACAAGAAAAATAAATGAAGTTCATGCAATGACTAAGCAAAAGGGCGAAATTATGGGTCCTCTTGGCTCGGTTGAAGCAGTTTCGGCAATTACAGGAATTCCTATAAATTATTATGTGGAATTTAACTTTGATGCCATAGACCATATGATGGATATTTTAGGCCCTGTAACCTTCGATGTTCCGGACGTTGAGGGCAATGGAAAGGGAATGAATTATGATGACCCATATCAGGATTTGCATATACATTTAAAACCGGGAGTGCAGAAGCTGTCGGGAAATCAGGTACAACAGTTTTTGCGCTATAGAAAGAGCAACGATAAAAATTCCGATGGCAGCGATACAAGCAGGGTAGAGCGTCAGCAGGCGTTTATAAAGGCATTGATTGAACAAAAGGTTAATTTGTCACTCATTGTAAAAGCTCCCGATATATTTGCACAATTAAAAAAGGAAATAAAAACAAACTTTTCGGCAAGCGAAATTGCAAGGTATTCTACACATTTATTAAAGCTAAAAACTGAAAACATTACCACCTTTTCTCTCCCAGGAGAGGATAAGTATGTGGGTGGAGGCTGGTATTTTGTGTGCGATACAGAGGCAACAAAGGAGCTTGTTGGAACAGAGTTTGGCTATGACGCCGAGAATATTACAACTACTGTGGAAATAACAGGAGAAAAATATAGTCCCCAAAAAGCTGAGAAAGCAAAAGAAGAAAAGTCGGAAGAAAAAGAAAATGTGACTGAAAAAAAGCAAATATCAGAGCCGAAAGCCGACGATGAAGAAAAAAAGCAAGAGGCAACAAACACTCCGACAAAGGAGCCTGAAGTGACCAAAACTCCTACAGAAGAACTTCGAAAAGAAAATGAGGAAAGCAAAGAAGAAGAGGAAGAGGTTCTGGTCATAGATTAAATTTAAAGAACCAAAAACCAAGGAATTTTAGAGGCAGACTAATAAGGGAAGAAATTTTAAATGGCAGAAATGATAAAAATCGTTTCTGCCTTTTTTTGCTTTATAGGAAACTTTGTTCCCATAAAGCAAAAAATAATTAAATGCCCTTGCGATTTTTCGTGCAATAAAGCACGAAAACGCAAATGGGCACAACAAAGCGACCTGCTTCTTCTTACCGCCCTTTTGTAATTCTAAAATTAACTGCATTTAGTGTGGGCGGTTGCGGCGAAGCCGCTT
>JAZURZ010000147.1:0-3648 GCA_045606465.1 Clostridia bacterium
TCCTCGGTGTTTTCTTCTTCCAAGACATCAATAGCGTCATCGACAGTAACAATGCCCACAAGCCGACGCTCGGTATCCACTATAGGAATCGCAAGAAAATCGTATTTAGCAAACTGCCTTGCAACTTCTTCTCGGTCGTCAAAGGTTTTTGAATATATTATGTTGGTTTCCATAATGTCTGAAAGGAGAACCTCTTTGTCAGACAAAAGAAGCTCCTTTACAGAAACAAGACCTAAAAGCTTTCTGTTCTGGTCGGTGACATAGCAGGTGTAGATGGTTTCTTTGTCAAGACCGGTTCGTCTTATGTGAGTAAATGCATCCTCAACAGTTATATTTTCCTTAAGGTCAACATACTCGGTGGTCATAATGCTTCCTGCACTGTCTTTAGGATATTTTAAAATTTCATTTATGCTATTACGCATTTGGGCATCAGAATGTTTTAAAATACGCTTTACAACATTGGCAGGCATTTCTTCGATAATATCAACTGCGTCATCGACATAAAGCTCTTCCAAAACCTCTTTAAGCTCACTGTCGCTGAAGCTTGAAATTAAATGCTCTTGTATATCGCTTTCAAATTCTACAAATACCTCTGCGGCAAGCTCCTTTGGCAAAAGTCTGAACAACAAAGAAAGCTGTTTGGTAAATTCAGTTTCGAAGAGAATTGCAATATCTGCCGCCTCAATGGTTGAGAGCAAAGTCTTTAGATCGGCATATTTTTTCTCTTCTAAAAGTTGTGTTATTTTTTCTTCCATAAATATTCCCTCCTATCAGAAACAGGGAATATGCAAAATATCAGAGTATGAACAAAGCAGGACATATAAGTGACCTGCAATATTTGCTCTTGTTGCATTTCCCGCCCGGTTTTATATTGTTACTACTGCCTGCATCCATACTCTCACATCCTTTTTTCATAAAGTTAGTTTTTTAAAAATTTTATTCAGGTATAACCACAACCTCGTCATCTGGCTCGGGCTGGGGAGCAACAGGTGTTGGCTCTTTAGTCGGAGAGAGAGTCGGAGTTTGTTCCGGTTGTGTATTTGACGGAATTTCTATTGTTTCGGCGGTCGGTTCGGAATTTGCATCGGGTGATGGTACAGCCGAGGCTGATGACGATGCCGACGGAGCCGGAGACGCATCGGGGTCGCTATGATTAAGACCGCAAGGCTTAGAGGGCTGAGTCCCGCTTATAAAATATTCAGAAGCGGCATAAGAACAGCTCTCAGATGCCAAAAATCCTGTCTTTGTGCAAATTGTTTTTCTTACTAATTTTTCGGGTACGCTAAATTCCTTGCGAGGTAAATTTTCGTGAACCTTTGCCATTACCTGTCCCCAGATTTTTGCTGATACATTGGTGTTAACTCCTGCTTTGCTTATTGATGCAGGTGTATCAAAGCCATACCAGACTGCACCCACATAATAGGGAGTATAGCCCACAAACCATTTGTCGTGGTTGTTGTCGGTGGTTCCTGTCTTGCCTGCAACAGGCATATCAGAAAGTCTTGCAAGCTTACCTGTTCCGCTGCTTCCTCTTACAACTGAGGTCAGAAGTGATGTAATAATATATGAAGTTTCTTCTGAAATTGACCTTTTTTCTTCAGTCTTGTTTTCCAAAAGCAGCTTTCCTTTACTGTCAATAACCTTTGTATAGGTATATGGTTTTATATATTTTCCGCTGTTTGCAAAAACTCCATAAGCTGCTGCAAGCTCATCAAGGCTTATGCCATAAGTAAGACCGCCGAGTGCAAGAGGACTTAGTGCCTTGTCTGAATTTGAAAGGGTAGTAATATGGAATTTGTCCTCTAAAAAGCTATAGCTTGTTTCAATTCCCAATTTCTGCAAGGCTCTTACAGATGTAGTATTTGATGAAATTTCAAGTGCTTTTCTTAGAGGAATTTCGCCCTTGAAGCCCGAATATGCATTTTGAGGACTCCAGCTGCCAACGGTGATTTTTGCGTCTTCTAATATTGTTGCCGAAGTAATCTTTTTTAATTCAATAGATGGGGCATAAACTGACAAAGGCTTTATGGAAGATCCAGGCTGGCGTTTGGTTTGCGTCGCACGAATCAGTCCACGGCTGGTAGTTTTTTTGCCTTTGCCGCCCACAATTCCCTTTACCTCGCCGGTGTAAGGGTCTATTATGATCATAGCAGACTGCGCATTTTTGGCTGCCGATGATGTGGGGAAGTTTGAGTCGTTTTCAAAAACTTCCTCTAAAGCATTTTGAATATTCGTGTCTATTGTAGTGTAAATTTTAAGTCCGCCATTGTATATCTGTTGCTTTGCAAAGGTTTCGGAATAGCCCTTTTGAGTTTGCAAATCATTTATTACATCATTTATAACCTGGTCAACAAAATAAGAATATATTTTTGACTTTTTCTCGTTATGCTTTCCACTCAAGCCTAAGTCTTTTTCAGAAGCCTCTTCATATTCCTCGTCTGAAATCATATCAAGCTCATTCATTTTGGAAAGAACAAGATTTCGCTTATCAAGTGCATTTTGAGGGTTTCTTATTGGGTCATAGAAGGTGGGACGCTGGGTTATTCCCACAATCATTGCCGCCTCAGTAAGCTCAAGCTCGGAGGCAGATTTATCAAAGTAAATTTCGGAGGCAGCCTCTATGCCATAGCAGTTATTGGAGAAAAATGCAATGTTTAAATAGAGGGTTAAAATTTCGTCCTTTGAAAGCTCCTTTTCAAGAGCAATAGCACGCATTATTTCCTTTATTTTACGCACCGAGGAGCGTTCCTTTTCATGGGTGATATTTTTTATAACCTGTTGGGTTATGGTACTTCCGCCATAGGTTGCTTTTTTCCCGCCAAGCTTTTCAAAAGTCCATCCCAAAAAAGCTCCGAAGGTACGCTTTAAGTCAAAGCCACTATGAGAGTAAAATCTTTCATCCTCAATGGCAACTACTGCTTCCTTTACCACGTCGGCTATTTCATCAGACTCTACCCATATTCTGTAGCCATCGTCATAAAGCTGTTCCATCTCATGGGCGTTGCCAAGCTCATCCACTGAGTAAACAAAGGAGGAATAGTTAAGAGAAAGATTGGATATGTCCATATCTTTCATCTCTCGGGAGATTGCAGTGTACATTCCAAGAAGAACTCCCGAGGCTACTACAATTCCTATAAATGCAAGCATAACCAAAACTCTTAAAAGCTTTTTAAAATGAGGATTAAGCTTTTTTCTGGTTTTCTTTTTTGAGTTAGATGATACCTTTGCAATACGTTGTGTATGCTCGGTTAAAGTTTGTTTTTGAGAATATTTTTTTTCTCCACGGGAGGATAAATTCCTTGCCGAGGAAAATGTTGTTGTCTTTTTTCTTTGTCTTTTCAAGGTATAACTCCCCCTTGTAGAATAGAGTACAGGATTATTATAATACAAAATTTGTAATTTTGCAACCTTTTAGAGGAAAAAAGAGTGTTTATAGGAGGAAATAAATGTTTCTTTTGAAAGCCAAAAGAAGCAAAAGCTTTTTTAGGAAAATTTTTATTCGGGATTATTTGTTTTAGTTTTTTATTGGCGACTAATTTTTATGTTAGTTTAATTTTTTTATAAATGATTTTTTATCTTCTTTCATAACTGAAAGAAGCAAAGGTTTTGGGGATTTCGATTTCCCCCCACACCCCTTGAAATGAAGTG
>JAZURZ010000148.1:0-2984 GCA_045606465.1 Clostridia bacterium
AGGCTTTGTTTTTAAAGTAAGACCTACAATAACTCCTGAAAGGTCATAATCTGCATATGGAGTACGATTTCCATTCCACCAGTCGAGCGCTAAAAGACCGCTTTCGTCAATAGGCAGGGCTGATGCTTTTTCGTTCATTAAATCAAAAATGTTTTTTTGATTTTTTCTGGCTTCTTCTACATATTCTGCAGGTGCTGAGTTTTTAATAAACCAATCAAAGCTGTCACCAACGCAAGATTGACCTGCCTCATATGCAACATATCCCGGAACAACTCCATTTTCAACATATCCACATATTCCTTTGACATTTTTTTCTTCTTTGCCCATTACAATATGACAGCTTGAGGTGCCTATAATAACCATCAGTTTTCCGTCATCGCAAATTCCTGCAGCAGGCAAAGCCGCATGTGCATCTATTATAGGCGCTGCCACCTTTGTTCCGATGAAAAGGCTAGTAAGATGGTTTCCAAAGCTATTAATTTCACCTGCATTTGTTCCTGTTGCAATAACTTTTGTTGATACTTTTGTGCCGACTATATCACCAAAATTTTCATCAACCTTTTTCCAGAAAGAGTTGTTGGGATAACCATCTTTTTTGGTCCATAAGCCTTTGTATCCTGCCATGCAGCTATTATGTGTTTCAACGCCGGTAATTTGCCACACAAGCCAATCTGCGGCCTCCATAAATCTGTCAGTTTGTTCATATACTTCAGGAGCTTTATGAAGAATTTCAAGCAATTTAGGGAAAAGCCATTCGGATGAAACCTTTCCGCCATAACGCTCTATCCATTTTTCATTTTCTTGTTTTGCAACAGAAGTTATGTGGTCAGCTTCTGCCTGTGCACTATGATGCTTCCACAATTTGACATATGCATGGGGTTCGTTTTTAAATTTATCAAGAAAACACAAAGGAGTACCATCTTCTTTTACAGGCATTACAGTGCTTGAAGTAAAATCTATGCCGATTCCCACAATATCTTCGGGAGAAACAGAGCTTTTTTTCAAAACATCTTTTATTACAAAGCCAAGTGAATCAAGATAGTCCTGAGGATGTTGAAGAGCATCCGTTTTATGTAGTGTGATTCCGCTAAAATCGTCATTTGTCATAATAGAGTGAGGGTACGCAAATTCTGATATGGCAACTTCTTTTCCATCTTCAAGATTAACAAGAAGTGCTCGTGCAGACAATGTTCCAAAGTCTACACCTATTGAATATTTAGTCATAGATGATATTCTCCTTTAACATTAGATTATCTTATGTTTCTATACATCGGACCATAGGCATTGCAAGCTCTATAGTCCTGACCTTCTTTATCCATACCAAAAGCATTCCATGAAGCGGGTCTGAATATTTCTTCTTCGGGAACATTTTGCATACATACAGGGATTCTGAGCATAGAGCAAAGAGTAATAATATCAGCACCAATATGTCCATAACTTATAGAGCCATGGTTTGCGCCCCAGTTATTCATTACATCGTATGCAGTTTTAAAAGCCCCCTTTTTAGTCACTCTTGGCACAAACCATGTGCATGGCCAGGAGTAATCAGTTCTTTTCCAAAGGGTATCTGATACTTCATCAGGTAAGCAAATTGTCCAACCCTCAGCAATTTGCATAACGGGACCAAGACCTTTGATAAGATTAAGTCTGATCATTGTAGCAGGCATTTCTGCTCGTGTAATAAATCTTGAAGAATAGCCGCCACCTCTGAAATAGCCAAGATCTGCAGCATTCCAGGTTGTAGCTTTAAGACAAGCCTTCTGGTCTTCTTCTGTCATTTCCCAGAAGGGCTTAATTACAGGGTTTCCATTTTTGTCCTTTACTTCGCCGCATGCATCTATGCAGGCAGCACCGGAATTAATAAGATGGATAAATCCATCAGCTTCTTTTGCCTTTCCCGAAATTTCATATCCTGTAGCTCTTTTTACTGCATCGCCACTCCAATATGTTCTCACATCTGCAAAAAGCTGCGCTTTGTTAGTAAGAAGTTTTCCAAATAGCATACAAATGCCATTAAGTGCATCATTTTCTGTGGCAAGAATATAAGGCTCTCTTGCTCCATTCCAGTCAAAGGAGGAATTAAGAAGAGATTCAGCAAAGTCACAATTAGGATAAAAATCAGTCCATTGTCTTTGACCTTGGAAACCTGCAGCTATTGCATTGTGTCCCACTTTTTCTTCTTCACAACCGGCGGGGAGCTTGGGATTGCCATTCATTAAATCCTTTATGATACACATCATTTTAACAACAAATTCCCAGTCGGCTTCCTTTTTTTCACTTGATTTTTGCAAATTTTCGGGATTTTTATCAAAACCCTCAGGACAGTTTTCTTTTGTCCATTTCAGAGCTTTTAAAAATTCCTCCTCATCATATATGCCCTCTGCCATACGTCTTATTATTTCTACCTCATCTATTGATTCAACTCTCATTCCAAGATAATCTTCAAAAAGCTCAGGACTGATTATTGAGCCGCCTATGCCCATGCATATTGAACCTATTTGAAGATATGATTTGCCTCTCATTGTAGCAACAGCAACTGCAGCTTTTGAAAATCTTAATATTTTTTCTTTAACATCAGGAGTAATAGAGGTGTCGTTTGCGTCACATACATCATGACCATATATTCCAAAAGCGGGAAGCCCTTTTTGTGCGTGTGATGCTAAAACAGATGCAAGATATACAGCTCCGGGACGTTCAGTCCCATTAAATCCCCAGACTGCTTTTATTGTCATTGGGTCCATATCCATTGTTTCGGAACCATAGCACCAGCAAGGGGTGACAGTTATGGTAATATCCACATTTTCTTTTTTGAATTTTGCAGCGCAAGTAGCAGACTCAGCAACACGTCCGATTGTTGAATCGGCTATAATAACCCTTACAGGCTCGCCATTTGAGTATTTTAAATTTTCGCGGATTAATTCTGCCGCCGATTTTGCCATATTCATTGTTTGTTCTTCTAATGATTCTCTTACTTTAAGAGGTCC
>JAZURZ010000149.1:0-15036 GCA_045606465.1 Clostridia bacterium
GTCTAAACAAAATACTTTCTTCTATTGTTTCTTTTTCATTTTTGCGCATGAGTATCCACCAACTTATAATTATATTTTACAAAATTGTCCATGAATAATTCAGGGACAGTTAAACCAGTATAAGCTGCTAACTTTTCTAAAATATCTAATGTAACGTTTGTATTTTCACGTTCAATCAGACTTATAGTTTCTTTGCTTATTCCAGAGCGAAACGACATTTCAAATTGGGAGATGCCTTCTACTTTTCGGAATGTTATTAAATTTTCTGCCAAAATCTTTCTATAAGGCATCTTCATATCACCTCACTAAAATTGTAAAATATTAGACAATTTTCGACAACGGAACATATTACGAAGTTTTGGAATGTCCGTAATCGTGAGAGGTATATAACTTGCTCAATACAATTCCCTGCAAGAATCGTAAACTTTGTCTGTATGTATGCATACGGCTTCTTTAAAACCTTGATTGCAATTATTCTGACAATTTTTTTCGTTCATTTTTAGATTACATCCTTTCAATAAATATCTCAGGCTTGTGCCTGTGAAAAAATTTTGGGAATTTTTATCCCCTTGCTATATCATATGTAAGAAAAAGTGATTTAGTGAGATTTATTTTATAAATAATTTCAATACAAAAAATAATGAAATTCCTTGGGCGTATGTTTTTTTAAAAAAAGTATATTATAAAAAAAGACATATAAAAGGAGCATAAAAATGAAAAAGAAATATATTTTAGACTTAGGTGCAGATATTTTAGGCTCCTTTTTATTGGGAGCGGGAATATATTCCTTTGCAGAAAAGGTTAATATAGCCCCTGGGGGAGCGTCGGGAATAGGGATAATGCTAAAGTATCTTTGTGGATTCCCCGTAGGACTTATTGTTCTTTTATTAAATATTCCCCTTGTAATTATAGCCTATAAAAATATAGGAAAAAGATTTACTAAAAGGACAATAAGAACTATTCTTTTAAACAGTGTTATATTAGACGCAATAGTATCGCCATATTTCCCTCAATATCAAGGCGACCGAATGCTGGGGGCAGTTTTTGGTGGTGTCTGCATGGGGACGGGGCTGGGAATAATTCTGCTTCGTGGTTCAACCACAGGCGGAAGCGACATAATATCTTGTCTTGTAGAGAAAAAATATCCTCATATTCAAGTGGGAAAGGCATTAATGATGATTGATTCTTTGATACTTCTTTCCTCAATGCTTGTTTTTAAAAATATTGAGTCGGCTCTTTTTGGAATAGTAGCACTTTTTTGTCAGACAAAAATTATAGACTCTATTGTTTATGGCGTAGAAAAGGGACGCCAGATTTTAATAATATCAGAGAAAAACGAAACAATTGCAAAAAGGATTATAGAAGAAAGACGAAGGGGTGCAACCTTTCTTGTGGCAAAGGGCGCATATTTAAAAAAGAATACAAGTGTTCTTATGTGTGTTATAAGAAATTGGGAATATCATTATATTAAAGAAATAGTAATGTCAGAGGATGCAAATGCTTTTATAATTGTTTCTGAAGCAGAAAGAATAGTAGGAGAGGGTTTTTCTTTGAAAGAAAAAAATTAGAAGGTAAAGTTAAAAAAATATAACAAATATCTTAGTGAAGGGATTGTTTTTTTTCTTTAGTTCTCATAGAATGAACGCTAATAGCGCTTTTAAAAAGTGCTAAGTAAAAAAAGTCCTGAGTATTTTGCTCAGGACTTTTAAAAATCTTAGTGAATGATAACCAATTCAGTTTCTTTGTCAAACAAATGAATTTTGTTAGGATCAAATACAACTTTAATTGTCTCATTAATTTTTGCGGTTGAACGTTGGTCAACTCTCGCAGTTGTCTGCTTGCCTGCGATTGTGAGGTACAAGTATGTTTCAGCACCCAAAAGCTCAGTAACTTCAACAAATGCGTTAACAACAGAAGCAGGTTGTGCTGAAAGCATAGCCTCATCGTCATGAATGTCTTCAGGTCTGATGCCCAAAACGACTTCTTTGCCGATATAATCCTTTAGTTCAGGTCTTGAAGCCTTGCCTTCGGGAAGCTTGATTGATTCTTCGGCAAAATCAAGATACAAGCCATCGTCCTTCTGAGTAAGAGTTGCATCAATAAAGTTCATTTGAGGACTTCCTATAAAGCCACCAACAAACATATTGCAAGGTTTGTTGTAAAGATTGATAGGAGTATCAACCTGTTGAATGATACCATCCTTCATAACAACAATTCTGCTACCCATTGTCATAGCTTCTGTTTGGTCATGTGTTACATAGATAAAGGTTGTTTGCAATCTCTTATGTAACTTATTAATTTCAGTTCTCATTGCAACTCTGAGCTTTGCATCGAGGTTTGAAAGAGGTTCGTCCATAAGGAAAACCTTAGGTTCACGAACTATAGCACGACCGAGAGCAACACGCTGTCTCTGACCGCCTGACAAAGCCTTAGGCTTTCTTTCAAGCAAGTGCTCAATGTCAAGAATTTTAGCAGCCTCAGTAACACGCTTTTTAATTTCATCTTTTGGTGTTTTTCTCAACTTAAGACCAAAAGCCATGTTATCATATACTGTCATATGAGGATAAAGAGCATAGTTTTGGAAAACCATTGCTATATCTCTGTCTTTAGGAGCAACGTCGTTAACTCTCTTTCCATCTATGAAAAGATCTCCTTCTGAAATTTCCTCAAGACCTGCGATCATTCTCAAGGTTGTAGATTTACCGCAGCCTGAAGGTCCTACCAAAACTATAAATTCCTTATCTGCGATTTCAAGACAAAAGTCACCTACAGCAGTAACACCACCAGGATATCTTTTGTAAATGTTTTGTAATTTTAAATCAGCCATTTTAAATAGCTCCTCTCTATGTACTTACCAAAGTACGGTTTTTTACAATAAATATAATAACATATTCTAAAAAAAAATAATAGTCTTTTTTTTAACAAAAATTAAGAGTGTTTTTTAGCACAAATAACGAAAGATTTTATTCATGCCCAAAAATCAATCAAAATTAAAAGGTTTTATGGGTAAAAATGCCCTAAGAAAATTTTTCTAAAGTTTTAACTACATATTTATATTGTGGCGTGAAAATAATAACAACTGAAAAATCAGGAGGATAATTTTTGTTTGCCGGGAGGAGGTTAAAGTAATATGAGCATAAGAACAGACCTTGCGTTAGAAGCACATGAGATATATACAAAAAATGCAGAAAAAACTTCCGAAATCAATGGAGTGATAGCACGCACCATTTCCGATGGAGGAGTAAAGATTACAAAAATAGAAATAACAAATAAAAATGGTGCTGAGGCTTTAAAAAAGCCTCAAGGAAACTATATAACCATTGAAGCGCCTGATATTATATCAGATAACGAAGAATATGAAAGAGCGTGTATTCATATTGCAAAAAATCTTTCAGAGCTTTTGGGGGAAATTGAAAATAAAAGCGTGCTTGTAGTGGGACTTGGGAATAATGAAATAACCCCCGATGCATTGGGCCCCTGCGTGCTTTCAAGGCTTATTGTAACCCGACATATGAAAAATCATATGCCTCATATTTTTGATGAGAATTTTTCAAATGTTTGCGCAATAGCTCCCGGAGTTTTAGGCACTACAGGGATAGAAAGCGTAGATGTTATAAAGGCAGTAGCACGAGAGGTAGATGCAAAGGTTATAATAGCGGTAGATGCTCTTGCCTCAAGAAGTCCTGAAAGAATAAGCACTACAATCCAGATTTCAGATACGGGGATACAACCGGGAGCGGGAGTGGGAAACAGGCGTGAAGGACTAAATGAAGAAAATCTTGGAATAAAGGTTATTGCAATTGGAGTTCCCACTGTAATTGATGCAAAAACCATTGCAAGGGATAGTCTGGATTTGGCATTTGAAAAGACCAAAAAGCTTTCAGAAGAGGAAAAAGAAAAAATAATATCAGATGTGCTTTTTGAAAACAAAAATAAGCTTATTGTCACTCCCAAAGATATAGATATGGTAATAGAAAGAGCGGCAAAAACTCTTGCGAAGGGAATAAATATGTCATTGCACAGAGGTCTTAGCGGAGAAGAGATTGAAAGTTTTGTAGGATAGTTGACAAATTTTTGTTTTAGAGTTAAAATATATTAGACAAAAAAGAAAATTTCATGAAAGGAATGACACCTAAAGATTATGAATAGAAGTTATGTAGTAAATTCTAATATTTCACTTCATTATATACCTATGGAAAGGCTTAAAACCACTGCAATAGGGGTGTATATTCATCGCCCTTTAAACGAAGAAGAAGCATCTATGAATGCACTTTTGCCATATGTTTTAAAAAGAGGCTGCCGTCTTTGTAAGGATACGACAGAGATTGCACATTATCTTGAAAATCTTTATGGTGCAAGCCTTTCGGCAGGAGTTTTGAAAAAAGGCGAGGACCAGATAATTGCCTTTGATGCAGAAACTATATCTGATAGCTTTGCACCGAATAATGAGGAGCTTTTGAGTGAGCTTACAAAGCTTCTTCTTTCAATGATATTTGAGCCTTTAACTGAAAATGGTGCATTTTCTGAAGAGATTGTAAAAAGGGAAAAGAAAAACGCAATCGACAGAATACAAGGAATAATAAATGACAAAAGGACTTATGCACAGTTAAGATGTGCATCAGAAATGTGCAAGGGAGAACCATTTTCCATATATAAGTCGGGAAGCATAGAGGGAATAGAAAAAATTTCGCCTGATGGGCTTTATCAATACTATCAACGCATGATATCAGAGTCAAGAATAGATGTTTTTGTTTGCGGACAAGCCGATGTTGAAAAGATTGCTGATAGCATAAAGAGTGTGAAAATTCCTTTTGAAAAGTCAGAAATTCCAAGATGCGATATACTTAAAAAGAGGGACAATGTCAAAGAAATTACTGAGAAAATGGAAGTAACACAAGGTAAGCTTTCAATAGGACTTACAACCGGGATTGATGCTAAAAGCGAGGACTTTTTCTCACTCATTGTTGCAAATAGCATTTTTGGTTCGGGAGCACATTCAAAGCTTTTTAATAATGTAAGAGAAAAATTGAGCCTTTGCTATTATGCAGCAAGCAGGCTGGAAAAATATAAAGGCTTTATGCTTATTGATGCGGGAATAGAATTTAAAAATTTCAAAAAGGCATACGACGAGATTCTTGCTCAGCTTGAAGCAATAAAAAATGGAGATATTTCAGATTTTGAATATGAATCTGCAATCAGTGCTCTTACTAACAGCTATCAATCTGTATATGATGACCCACGTGCATTGCAAAGCCTTTATCTGGGAGAAATTGTGGCAGACACACAATATTCTGTGGCAGATTATATAAGAAAAATAAAGGCTGTAACCAAAGCTGATGTAATGAAGGTTGCAAACAAACTGACACTTGATACTGTCTATTTTCTGACAGGAATGGAGGAGCAGGCATGAATCTTAAAAAAAGAGAAAATGTAAGAACCGGAGAGGTTATATATTGCACACGCCATGAATCAGGACTTGATATTTATATAATGCCTAAAAAGGGATATTCTCAGAATTATGCTATATTTGGAACAAAATATGGCTCGGTTGATTCAGAGTTTATAGTGCCCGGCGAAAAGGAAATAACAAAGGTTCCTGATGGTATTGCACACTATCTTGAGCACAAAATGTTTGATATGCCTGATGGCTCAAATGTATTTGACAAATTTGCAAAATATGGTGGAAATGCAAATGCTTTTACAAGCTTTAATATGACCGCCTATCTTTTTTCGGCAACTTCAAATCTTTACGAAAATCTCGCTGTTTTGTTAGATTATGTGCAGCGACCGCACTTTACAAAAGAGAGTGTTGAAAAGGAGCAGGGAATAATTGCTCAGGAAATAAAAATGTATGATGACAATGCTTCATGGAAGGTGTTTTTCAATCTTTTGAATTGTCTTTATAAGGAGCATCCGGTTAAGCTTGAAATCGCAGGTTGTGTTGAAAGCATTTCACAGATTACTCATGAGTATCTTTATAAATGCTATAACACATTTTATAATCTTTCAAATATGATGCTTTTTGTGACAGGGGATTTAGATGTAGAAAAGACAGTTTCTACAATTGAGGCAAATATATTGAAAAATGAACCCTTTGACGAGGAAATAAAAAGGATTTATCCAAAAGAACCAAATGAGCTTGCAGCGCATTATAAGGAGCAGAGTTTAAGTGTGTCAAAGCCATTGTTTATGATAGGCTTTAAGGATTGCGATGTGGGATATTCAGGAAAAGAACTCTTAAAAAAGGTGATAGAAATGAATATTCTTACCACAATGCTTTTTGCAAGAGGTTCGGATATATATGAAACACTTTATAATGAGGGGCTTATAAATCAGAGTTTTGATGCGACATTTAATCCCCAAAAGGATTATGGTTTTACTGCAATTGAGGGAGAAAGTGAAAATCCCAAAAAGGTATTTGAAACCATAATTGATATGCTTGAAAAAACAGAATTAAAAAATGATGACTTTGAAAGAATTAAAAAGGTTATCTGGGGAGATTATATTCGCTCCCATAATGATATAGAGGACTTTGCTCATGAATTTATGACCATGAAGTTTATGGATATAGATTATTTTGATTATTATAGCGTCTATAACCAAGTAACCTTTGAAGATGTAAAAAAACGATTTTTCCATCATTTTAAAGAGGAAAATGCCGCATTGTCGGTAATAAACCCCGTTTGATAATATTATTTTTAAGATTTTTTATATTTTGAGGGCATTTTAAAATTGCTCTCAAAATATAAAAATTGCCTTTTAAAAGAAAAGAGCGACGACAAAAAAAGGAGATACATAAATGCTAAAAAAAACAATATCTAAAGCATTTAAGGATACAATACCTGTCTTTATGGGATATTTGGTTCTTGGCTTTGGATTTGGAATACTTTTGCAAAAGGAGGGCTACCATTTCGGATGGGCATTTTTAATGTCACTTACGATTTATGGCGGCTCGATGCAATATGCTGCGGTTGATTTGGTGAGTCAAGGTGCAAGTCTTATCACCACTGCAATAATGACAATAATAATAAATGCAAGGCATTTTTTCTATGGACTAAGTCTTCTGGAAAAATATAAGAGTGCAGGAAAATATAAGCCATATATGATTTTTGCACTCACAGATGAAACCTATTCTTTGGTATGTTCATCCTATGTTCCTGATGGCATGAAAAAAGAACAATATTATTTTTTTGTTTCTCTTTTTGACCATATATATTGGATTTTGGGCGGAGTTTTGGGAGCAGTATTTGGCTCGTTGGTGTCCTTTAATTCTGCAGGTGTGGAATTTTCCATGACGGCGCTTTTTGTAGTCATATTCACTGAGCAGTGGTTAAATTCATCAGACCATATTCCTGCAATTGTGGGAGTGGCAACAACCCTTGTATCATTGCTGATTTTTGGCTCTGATGCGTTTATAATCCCGTCCATGATAGCAATTGTTTTGGTGTTGTCAATTATAAGAAAAAGGAGGGAAAATAATGCATAATAGTAATTCTTATGCCCTTCTCCAAATTCTCGTAATGGCAATATTTATGTTTCTTTTAAGAGTTCTTCCTTTTGTAATTTTTTCAAAAAAAGGTAACAACTCCAGTTTTTTAACTTATCTTGGAATGGTGCTTCCCTATGCGACAATAGGAATGCTTGTGGTGTATTGCTTAAAGGATGTGTCACTTATAGCATATCCCTATGGCTTGCCTGAACTTATTGGGGTGGTGATTGTTGCACTTTTACATATATGGAAGAAAAACACACTCCTGAGCGTATTCTTAGGGACAGTTTCTTATATGTTTTTAATACAGTTTATATTTTAAAAAATAAAAAAAGGCGAATTGTGAAGTGGAAAAATTATTTGCATTATTTTTATCAATTGCTATGATAACCTCTGGCACAACATTTTCATTTGCTCGCATCAGCCTCTCAACTATTTGGAATAAAAATCAAGCTGTCGAAAAATTCCCGACAGCTTGGTTTTTTTATTTTTTATCTGTTTTCAAAGAATGCAAGATATGCTTTATATGCCATATAAATATCACTTTTTGCAGTAATTTCAAATGGGGAGTGCATACTAAGCACAGGAACGCCGCAGTCAATTACATCCATGTTGAGATTTGCAACATACATTGCAATTGTTCCACCACCGCCCTGGTCAACCTTGCCAAGCTCGCTTGTTTGCCAGATTACATTTTCTGCATCAAAAATTTGTGTAATTTCTGAAACAAATTCGGCAGACGCATCACTTGCTCCTGATTTTCCTCTTGAACCTGTATATTTCATTATAACAAGACCATGTCCTGCAAAGGCAGAATTATTTTTTTCAGAAACTTGAGCATAGGTGGGGTCAAAAGCAGCACCCACATCAGAAGAAAGGCAAGCAGAATTTCTTATTGCCTTGTTCAGCATGGTGATGGAGCATGAGCCTTGTTCTTTTTCTATCATTTCCGCAAGGGTCATTTCAAAAAATGCCGACAACATTCCAGTGTTTCCAACAGAACCAATTTCCTCCTTGTCAACTAAAAGGCAGATGGCAGTTCTTTCGGGGTTATCAATTCCAAAAATGCCCTCAAGCGATGTAAAAGCACAAACCCTGTCGTCCTGACCATAGGCACCTATAAAGCTTTCGTCAAAGCCTACGTTTCGTGCCGAAAATGCAGGAACAGCCTCAAATTCTGCGCTTATAAAATCCTTTTCGCAAATTCCATACATGGTGTTTAAAATGCTCAAAACCTTGAGTTTAACCTTCTCCTTTGCATCAGAGTCGGGAACAGGTGTTCCGCCAACTAATATATTAAGAGCCTCGCCCTCAATTCCTTCGGTCATTTTCTTGGACATCTGGTCTTGTGCAAGATGTGGGAGCAGGTCGGTGACACAAAAAACAGGGTCGGTATCCTTTTCGCCTATTACTATTTTAATCTTTTCACCAGAGCTTGTGCATACCACTCCATGCAAGGAAAGAGGAATTGCAGTCCATTGATATTTTTTTATGCCGCCATAGTAATGAGTTTTAAAAAGTGCAAGTTCATCACTTTCATAAAGAGGATTTTGCTTTAAGTCAAGACGAGGTGAATCAATGTGAGCACCTACAATATTTACTCCATCGCTAAGAGGCTTTTTTCCCATTACACCAAGCATAATATTTTTGTCACGGTTGATAACATAAAATTTGTCACCAGGCTTTAGTGTAGTAAATGTATCAAAAGGCAAAAACCCCTTTTCCAAAGCCATTTTTTCTGATATTTCAACACATTCTCTCTCGGTTTTTCCCTGGTCTAAAAATTCGCGGTAGCGGTCGCAGAGGTCCAGCATTTTTTTTGTTTGCTCAGTGTCTATTTCCTCATAAACCGATTTGGTTTTATAGCTTATTTTTTCATAAAAATCCTTGTTTGTCATAATCAAAAACCTTTCTGCCCACAAGTATTAACATCAGGAAATACATTTCTTATTGTGAGCAAATAAGAAATGCTAAATATAAGATATATTTACTTTTCTATAGTATATCACAAAGATGTACTTTAAGTCCATATTTTTTTAAAAAATTTAATAATTTTGGAAAAAGTTTCGCATTTAAAACAATATGACGAGTATAAAAAAAAAAAATAATTCTTTTTTTATAAAATTAATTTCATTTAAAAAAAATAGGCGTTGTAATTGACAATTGGTGTTATGGTGTGATATAATACAGGGTAGTCTGTTGTTATGATTGTTGAAAAAAATGATGATACAAATGAGTTGATTGGCAAGATGAAATTTTTCAATAAGATTTTAAAAAACAATATTTAAATTTTAATGTGATAACACATATTTTTTGGATTAATGATATGAATGTAAAATTTGAAAACAACAATGTAATCCTCGAAAATGCAGAGGACTTTAAAATTTCAGATATTTTCGACTGTGGGCAATGCTTTCGCTGGAACAGGCAGGAAGATGGTACATATGTTGGAGTTGCCATGGGACGAGCTCTTTGTATTTCGCAGTCTGATAAAGAAATAGTTTTTCATAGCACCACAAAGGAAGATTTTGAAAATTTGTGGCATAATTATTTTGATCTTGACAGAAATTATTCCAAGATAAGAAAAATTCTCGCAGTCGATTCATCGCTTTCTTCGGCTTTTGCCTTTGGCGGTGGGATAAGGATTTTGAGGCAGTCTTTTTGGGAATGTCTTGTTTCATTTATAATATCTGCGTCAAACAACATTCCGAGAATTAAAAAAATTGTGGAGCTTTTGTGTGAAAATTTTGGTGAAAAGATAATATATATGCAAAGGGATTTTCACACATTTCCCTCACCTGAGAAAATAGCAGAGCTTTCCTTGGAGGATTTAGCTAAGGTTCGTGCAGGCTTTCGTGACAAGTATATACTCGATGCTGCCAGAAAATTTGTGTCTGATCCCCAAATGTCAGAAGAGTATTTAAGAAAATGCTCTGCTGATGAGGCGAAAAAAATTCTTATGCGTATAAATGGAGTTGGTAATAAAGTAGCGGACTGCGTGTTGCTTTTTGGACTTGGGAAATATGAATGTTTTCCTGTAGATGTATGGATGAAGAGAATAATGGAGTATTGCTATTTTAATGGAACAAATCAGGATATAAAAACAATTCAGAACTTTGCCACAGAGCATTTTGGAAAGCTTGGGGGATTTGCACAGCAGTATTTGTTTTTTTACGCAAGAGAAAATAAAATAGGAGTTTGAGTTTGTAATGATAAAACAATTTACGCAATCAATAGGTTTTTTCTGCCCCGATTGTGCAACTGCAACCTGTAATGATATTAATATATTTGAAATTTCCTCAAGGGTAGAAAAGGGCGCTTTTGCAAACAGGGGGAATAAGGCTTTTGCTTGTTCAAAAAAAGGGTGTACCACAAGTCCTATTGCTATATCCAGAAAAAAAGACAAATATAAAATTGTTGTATCCTGCCCTTTTTGTGATGGAATTCATGAGTTTTATATAAAAAATGCAAGTTTCTGGTCAAAGAATCTGGTGTTAAAATGTCCTTTGAGTGATATGAATGTATTTTACATAGGCGACAGGGAAAAAATAAATGGACAAATCAATGAGCAGGAAGAAGGCTTTAAAGAAATATTTGATGAGGTAAGGGTTGATAATAAGGCAATAATTTATATGGATATATTAACCGAGCTTCACCATATGCTTCATGATGGAAGAATATTTTGTCATTGCGGCTCGCACGATGTAAATCTTGAACTTGATGAGGATTTTATAAATGTCATATGTAACAAATGCTCATCAAAAAGGCTTATAACTCCGACAGAGGAAGAATATGAGCTTTTGTTGGATACTGAAATCTTTGAAATTTAAAAAATGTTTAATATAGGCCATCAAGGCTTAATTAATATATTAAAAATGCAGCAAAAATCTGCTAAAAAAGTTATAGGAGGAACAAAAATGTTAGTTTCAGCAACAGAAATGTTAAAAAAAGCAGTGGAAGGAAAGTATGCAGTAGGTCAGTTCAACATCAACAATCTTGAGTGGACAAAGGCTATTTTACAGACAGCACAGGAAAATAATTCTCCTGTAATTCTTGGTGTTTCCGAGGGTGCAGGAAAATATATGACAGGATTTAAGACTGTAGCGGCTATGGTAAGCGCAATGATTGAGGACTTAAATATCACTGTACCTGTAGCCCTTCACTTAGACCATGGTTCATATGATGCATGCTTTAAATGCATTGAGGCAGGATTTTCATCAGTTATGTTTGATGGCTCACATTATGCAATCGAGGAAAATATTGAAAAAACAAAAGAGCTCGTAAAGGTTTGTCACGAAAAGGGAATTTCAATCGAGGCTGAGGTTGGCTCAATCGGCGGAGAAGAGGACGGCGTTGTAGGAGCAGGTGAAATTGCAGACCCCAATGAATGTAAAGCAATCGGCGATTTAGGTGTTGATTTTCTCGCTGCAGGCATTGGAAATATTCATGGAAAATATCCTGAAAATTGGAAGGGACTTGATTTTGACGCACTTGGAAAAACAAAAGAGCTTGTAGGCGACCTTCCTTTGGTATTGCATGGCGGAACAGGAATTCCTGCTGAAATGATTAAAAAAGCTATTTCTCTCGGAGTTGCGAAAATCAATGTAAATACTGAGTGTCAGCTTTATTTTCAGGCAGCTACACGTAAATATATTGAAGAGGGAAAAGACCTTGCAGGAAAGGGCTTTGACCCAAGAAAGCTTTTAGCACCAGGATGTGAGGCAATTAAGGAAATTGTGAAAGAAAAGATGGAGCTTTTCGGCTCAGTAAACAAGGCATAATTTAAAGTAAATGAAAAAGGGAATGTAAAAAAAGTCCAGAACTAAAACAAGGCGACAATCATATGCAATGAGGACAATTTATTATTTGTAAAATGTTTTCATTTAGATGAAAAATCTCATTTGATTCGATTTTTCTAAAATTTAAGCCTTTTTGCTACGAACAAACTTTGCCACTCGGCGTACCAAGAGTACGCCGTCGGGTAACCCAAAACAAGGAAACACCTTGTTTTGGCTCAGTTTATCCGTTCTGAAGCATTTTTTCTATCCCCCAAAAAGGCGGTGTAAAAAAATGAGTTTTTTTACACCGCCTTTTAATACCTTTTTGCTAAGAAATTTCTCTCAGGTGTTGTAGCAAGCTTAAAATCAAAGCCCCGATAATTCATGTCTGCAATTTTTATTCCCACAAGGTTTATGTCGGTGTTGAGATTTTTTGCAATTTGCTCCATATCATATCCATAATCGCAAGCAAGCTCCGAAAGCTCGGAATCACCAATGAGAATATTTGCCGCAAACAAATTTGCCTCATATTCTGTGCGTGCCGACATATCATAAAGCACAAATTCCTGCATTATTTTATTCTTTGCAAATTCTCTATGCATCATATCATGCCCAAGCTCGTGTGCGCACACAATTTTAAGTTTTTCTTTGGGCAGGGAGGAATTAAGCATAATAATTCGTTTTCTTTTAATTATGGTATAAAGCCCTTTGAGCTCCTTGAAATTGTCACACATTTTAATCATAATTCCGCTTTCTGCGGCAATTTCAAATGGATTTGTTGTATTATATTTTTTTATGAGTTTTTGAGTTTTTTTATATATTTCATCAGCAAACACTTTAAAAGCACATCCTTTATCTTTTGTTAAAATAAAAAGCATATAATATCAATAAAAACTAAAGTTTTAACAAAAGCAAGCAGTTTATGCCTCCTCAGAAGTTCTATACTTTTTAGGAGTGTATTTTGCATTTTCCTGCTTGACTGCAAAATATGCCTCAGATATTGCTTTCATTGCAGCATCCATGTCAGATTCAGGTAATTCTCCTCCAGCAAAAAGACCGCAAACGCTTTGGACAAGTTCGCCTACGTCGCGCATAGCTTTCATTCCACCCTTTTTGTAAGCATCAAGACGAAGCTCCTCGTCCTCAGTTAAAAGATAGTTTATATCAACATTAAATATATCTGCAAGCTTGTAATATATTTCACGCTTTTTGGGATACATATTTGAATTTTCATAGTTCTGGACAGTACGCTTTGTAACCCCTACAAGCTTTGCAAGCTCCTCCTGATTTAATTTTTTTTCTTTTCTTAGTTTTTTTAGCTTTTCGCAGAATTTCATGATATTTGCTCCTTTACCATCAAATTGGAAAATATATTTCACTTTATTAATAATATTTTATATCATTTTTCGCTTTTTGTCAATAGTATTTTATAATTTTTTTGCGGTTTTGACAAAAAACGACATCGGAAAAAAATTAATAAAAAAGAATATTTCTTGGTTATTTTACACAGAAATAGCGTAGAAATGTATAAATATTAAATAAAAAACAGGGGTTTTATAGTCAAAACACCAATTTTGAAAAATGCAATCTCAAATAAATTGACAAAAGTTTTTTTTTGAGGTATTATATTATGGTAGATACAAATATTTATATATGTATCTTTATTTAAAAAGTATTAAAAAATTTTATTATACTCCTTGTGCGCCCATATACGAGGGATTTTGTATAATTTTTAATATTATTTGTGGGCAGAAAGGTATTTTAAAAGTATGAAAATATTATTTGTTTCTTCTGAGGCAGCACCCTTTGTAAAGACCGGCGGACTTGGCGATGTTGCAGGTTCTTTGCCTGCTGCTCTTAACGAAAAAGGCATGGATTGCAGAGTTATACTTCCGCTGTATCGCTGCATTTCTCAGCATTATAAAGAGCAAATGCAATATATTAATCACATTTATATCGATATGGGTTGGAGAAAGCAATACTGCGGGGTTTTCAAAATGCAATATGCAGAAACCACATATTATTTTGTAGATAATGAATTTTATTTTAATGGAGATAAGCCATACGATCATATTCACCTTGATTGCGAGAAATTTATATTCTTCTCGAAAGCAGTTTTGTCACTTTTGCCTACTCTTGATTTTCATCCTGATGTAATACACTGTAATGATTGGCAGACAGGAGCAATTCCAGTATTTTTAGATACTTTCCAAGACAATCCTTTTTATAACGGAATAAAAACTGTAATGACAATTCATAATCTTAAATTCCAAGGAAGATGGGATATTGATGGAATAAAAGATGTGATGGGAATAAGCGACTATTATTTTACTGATGATAAGCTTGAATATTATAAGGATGCAAATCTCTTAAAAGGCGGCCTTGTGTATGCAGACTGCATAACAACAGTTTCTGACTCTTATTCGGAAGAGATAAAAACACCCGAATATGGTGAGGGACTTGATGGACTTTTGTCTGCTCGTGCAGCGCAGCTTTCGGGAATTGTAAATGGCATTTCTTATGTGGAATGGAACCCATCAACTGATGTAAATCTTGTT
Organism: Clostridia bacterium; assembly: GCA_045606465.1. Taxonomy (GTDB): domain Bacteria; phylum Bacillota; class Clostridia; order UBA1381; family UBA1381; genus CAKSQL01. The sequence continues at coordinate 14,826 of JAZURZ010000149.1, forward strand.
GGAAAATATAATTTAAAAAATGTAAAATCCAAGAAAAAGGAAAACAAAAAACAGCTTCAGGAGCTTTTAAATCTGCCTGTTGATGAAAATAAATTTGTTGTAGGCATAGTTTCAAGACTCACCGACCAGAAGGGATTTGATTTGGTTGAGCAGGCTATGGAAAGACTTTGTGCAGGAGGCGCACAGATTGTGGTGCTCGGAACCGGAGATG
>JAZURZ010000150.1:0-11123 GCA_045606465.1 Clostridia bacterium
CAAGATAATCTTTTAATTTTTTGCTTCTGCTCGGATGTCTTAACTTTCTTAATGCTTTTGCCTCAATTTGTCTTATTCTTTCTCTTGTGACATTGAACTTTCCTCCAACCTCTTCAAGAGTTCTTTGTCTTCCGTCATCAAGTCCAAAGCGCAATCGCAAAACCTTTTCTTCGCGTGGAGTGAGAGTTTTTAAAACATCTACGAGTTGTTCTTTCAAAAGAACAAAGCTTGCAGCCTCTGATGGTGCAGGAGCATCGTCATCAGGAATAAAATCACCCAAATGGCTATCCTCTTCTTCACCAATAGGGGTTTCCAAAGAAACCGGTTCTTGAGAAATTTTAGAAATTTCTCTTACCTTTTCAATAGACATATTAAGTTCCTTTGCAAGTTCTTCGTGGGTAGGTTCTCTTCCCAACTCCTGAACAAGCTGTCTTGAAACCCTTACAAGCTTATTTATTGTTTCAACCATGTGAACAGGAATACGAATAGTTCTTGCCTGGTCTGCAATAGCACGTGTGATTGCTTGTCTTATCCACCAGGTTGCATAGGTACTGAATTTATAGCCCTTTGTATAATCAAATTTATCTACTGCTTTTATAAGTCCCAAGTTTCCTTCCTGAATTAAGTCAAGAAAAAGCATTCCTCTGCCGACATATCTTTTTGCTATGCTTACAACCAGACGCAAGTTTGCTTCTGCAAGCTTCTTTTTTGCTTCCTCGTCGCCATCTGCCATTCTTTTTGCTAAAGCCATTTCACTTTCAGTGTCAAGCAAATCTACCTTACCTATTTCCTTTAAATACATTTTTACATGGTCATCAATGTTTATCCCATCGGGAACAGACAAATCCTCAAGCTCTTCCTTGCTTATCTCAATTTCTTCAAGTTCCTTGTCCATGTCATCGACAATTTCAATTCCCTCTTTTTCAAAATAATCATAAATGCTTTCGATCTCTTTTGGTGTTATCTCGGTTTCTTCAAGCGCAACAGCAATCTCTTTATTTGAGAGCACACCTTTTTTCTTACCCTGCTCAATCAAATCTGTTATAATGGTCTTTTTGATTTCAGTATCTAACATTTTTATTTCTTCCTTTCAAGCGATTGTTTTTTTAAATTACGCTTTTAATCTGATTTTTTCCCAAGTTTTATTTGTTCGGCAAATAATTGCTTTAATTTTTCAGGATCCTTTTCCTCTAAGATTTGTCTTTTTAATATTTCTTTTTTTATTGAGATTATCAATTCGTCAAAGGTTTCCTCATCATTATCATATATTTCCATGTTATAAAAAATTTCGGACGCCTTTTTTAATGCCTCTCCCTCAAATTCATTTAAAACAAGTGCAGGCTCTGTCATTATTCCTTTTTCGTAATTTTCAAAAATGATTTTCACAAGAGATTTGTAAACTTCATCAGAAAAATCTTCAAAGCTCAACATTTGCATTGCCTTTGCGCAAAATTTTTTGTTCATTGAAATAAGATTTATAAGCTTTCTTTCTGCATTTTGACCGCTGGAATTGTTTTTTGTCAAAACCGTCGATGTATCTGCCCCTGAATAGAAATTTCTGGGTGCGAGGGTTTTTATCTTTTTGCTTGCGGAAAGCTTTTTTTTCTTTTTATATTCACTATATATAGCATCGGTGCTTATTTCGGTTTCAGCAGAAATTTTCTTTATATAAGCATCAACCTCGACAGCATCAGATATATTTTTTAAAATGTCAGCCGCATCAGATACAAATTGGACTTTTCCTTCAGTAACATCAAGGTTATACAAGGATTTTGATAAAGACAACTGGTACTCGGTTGATGCAACTGCATTTTCTATTGCTTTTTTAAACATTTCCACTCCGTTTGCATTTATGTATTCATCAGGGTCTTTTGCACCTTTTAAAGATATAACCTTAGAGCGTCCTCCCACTTCGTTTATTATATTAATAGCACGTATGGCGGCTTTTTGTCCTGCCTCATCACTGTCGTAGCATATTAAAATTTCCGAGCAGTATTTCATCATAAGCTTTGCCTGATCTTCTGTAAGGGCAGTTCCAAGCGTGGCTACAACATTTATTATGCCTGCCTGATACACTGATATTACATCCATGTAGCCCTCTACTAAAATAAGCTTTCCAGAGGAATCTTTTTTTGCAAGATTAAGCGAAAAAAGATTTTTTCCCTTGTTGAAGACCGGAGTTTCAGCTGAATTTAAATATTTCGGAGGCTTGTACCCATTTTGTTCGGGCTCATTTTTCATAATTCTTCCTCCAAAGCCTATTACATTCCCCCTCAAATCTATGATTGGGAAAATGACTCTATTTCGGAAGCGGTCATATATTTTATTATCCTTTTTTAAAACAAGTCCTGCATCTATAAGCTGCTCGTCGGTATAGCCAATCTCATTCATATGTGTGCGCAAAGCAACATAATCATCAGGAGCAAAGCCAAGACCGTAAGTCTTTATAGTCTTTGAAAAAAGCCGCCTGTTCTTTAAATATTCAAGTGCTGTCTTACCTTCTTGCGTTGTGGTAAGTTCCTGATAGAAAAAGCGTGCAGCTGCTTTGTTCATTTCATAAATTTTTTGTTTTCTTTCATGCAAAGCATAATCTCTATGATTATTTTCTTCAGGAAGAACAATTCCTGCTCTCTCTGCTAAAAGCTTAACAGCTTCAACAAAATCGATTCCCTCGGTTCGCATAACAAACTGAACAAGGTTGCCGCTTGCGCCGCATCCGAAGCAATGAAAAAGTTGTTTTTCCTGGCTCACATGAAAGGAGGGTGTTTTTTCTTTGTGAAAAGGACATAATCCGCTATAATCCCGCCCATTCTTTTTCAATGCTACATATTGAGAAATATATTCTACAATATCGTTTTCAGAAAACACTTCATTTATAACATCACCAGAATACAAAGCCAAGCGACTCACCTCCCTATATAAAATTAATTAATTTCCCCTTATAATACTAAATTCGACATTATTTAAAAAAACCCTTTTTTTCAAATATAAAACTACCACATTATGTAATATTTCCATTTTTTTTAAGGTTATACATAGTTTATCTGCTTCTTTATTGCATTTGCAAGGCTTTTACACTGTTTTAGAGCAAATTCATCCTCGGCTGCAGGCCTTTGTGCCGAAACTCCAAAATGTCCCATGCCAAGCTCGCTGCCATTTCCAAAAACAACCATTCCTGACACCATTGCGCATGAGTGTATATGCTCAATCGTTCTTTCCTGACCTCCATATTTTGATGCACCTACCGACACAGCAGCCATAGGTTTTCCAAGCCACAGTTTTTCTCCTCTTATGTATCTTGTCTTGTCGAAAAAAGCCTTCATTTGTGCAGTCATTGAACCAAAATATACCGGGGATGCAAAAATCACAAAATCGGCTTTTGTAACCTTGTCAAAAGCTTCTTCCAATTTCGTATTTTTATAACAAGCTTTAGAACATGGAGTTGTGCAATTGATGCAAAAAGGATGCACAGCATCAGAAATTGCCTCATGAATATTTATTATTTCAGTATCATCTTTTTTAAAATTGCTAAGTATTTCTTCTAACAAAAATTGAGTGTTTCCATTTTTATTATGGCTGCCATTAAGTGCTAAAATATACATAAAATCAAAAAACTTCCTTTCAGTGTAAATTTTTATCGGTTGATATAATTCCGTTACCATAGTAATATGGCACAGTTGCGCTTATTATAGTTTCAGAAATCGGCAGAGTTTGTGTTGTTGTGACATGTTTTTTCATAGTTGCCGAAACCAATGTCATAGTCAGCGATACATTAAGAGATATTTTATGTTTTGTCTGATTTATGCCACAGGAAACAAATTCATCAGAAAAATCCGCCTCTACAATACTTGTAGGCAAAACCTTTATTTTTATTTTAGGCCCCATTCCTGCAAACATTTCTTTCTTTAAAAGGCTGCCCAGAGGAATATATATGTATCCTTCGGAGGATGATTTGATATTCTCCTGAAGTTTTGATATGACATCTGCTTTAAATTTGTTCATTTCAACAGTTCGTGCTTCAATTGAAACCACTTTTCCCTCGGCATCTTTTTCAATAATTGAAAATTCGTTGTAATTTTTCTCTTCAAGTATTTCTTTTGCGCTTTTATTAATCATTCGTATGGAGAGATTATTTGCATGACTCTCGGCTCGGGTTATGTAATTAGGATAAATTCTTTCAAAAAAAGTGTAGCTTACGAGCAGAACAAAAGATAAAATAAATATTCCCACAATACATTTTTTTGTTTTTTTAAATCGGCGTTCCCTTGCAAAAAAACAACCCTTTTTATATAAGCCGAGCCGCATATTTCTCACCGTCCTTTTGAGCTATAATATGCAGTCGGGCAAAAAAATGTTATTATATAATTATCCCGAAAATGCAAAATACATTTTCGGGATACAGAATTATTATTTTTCGTTATGCCCCTGGCATTTTTTGCAACAAAAATCACATTTGTTTTCATTTTCACCAACTTTACCCAAGCGTCTGTTATAGTCTTCAATTGCTGAATGAATTGCTTCTTCTGCAAGCACGGAGCAATGAATTTTTTCAGGAGGAAGCCCGTCAAGTGCTTCCATTACCGCTTTATTTGTAAGTGAAAGTGCCTCTTCTACAGTTTTGCCTTTAACCATTTCGGTTGCCATGGAACTGGTTGCAATAGCCGCTCCGCAGCCAAAGGTTTTAAATTTAACATCTTTTATTATATCATCTTCAATGTCCATATAAATTTTCATTATATCGCCACATTTTGCATTTCCCACTTCGCCTACTGCATTAGCATTATCAATCTCTCCGACATTTCTTGGGTTTGCAAAATGATCCATTACTTTTTCGCTATACATACTTTTATCAATCCTTTCTTAAAATTTCTTCATACAAAGGTGACATCATTCTCAAGCGTTCAACTATAGGTGTAAGTTCATTAATAAGATAATCTACCTCTTCCTCGGTTGTGAATTCACTTACACTCAAACGAAGTGAACCATGTGCTATTTCATGAGGAAGACCTATTGCAAGAAGTACATGTGAGGGGTCAAGTGAGCCTGATGCACATGCGCTTCCGCTTGATGCAGCTATTCCCTTCATATCGAGCATCATCAATATTGATTCGCCCTCAATATATTTAAATGAAAAGTTCACGTTGTTACAACTTCTTTCCAGCATTGAAGGCCCATTTAAGCGGCAATATGGAATATTTTTTTCTATTCCCTCAATAAGTCTGTCACGCATTTTTGACATATGTGCCATATTTTTTTCAAGATTTTCGCAAGCTATTTCTATTGCCTTTGCCATGCCTGCCATACCTGCAACATTCTCGGTAGCTGCTCTTTTGCCTCTTTCCTGTCCGCCGCCATGTATCAGATTGGATATCTTCACTCCATTTCTTATATAAAGAGCACCAATTCCTTTAGGTCCATGAAACTTGTGAGCCGACATTGAAAGCAGATCCACTCCCAATTCAGTTACATCAACCTTCATATGCCCAACCGCCTGAACCGCATCGGTATGGAAGAATATTTTGTGTTTTTTTGCAATTTCACCTATTTCGGCAATTGGTTCAACTGTTCCTATTTCATTATTTACTAACATAATTGAAATAAGTATAGTATCCTCACAGATTGCATTTTCTACATCTTTCGGATTTACATATCCATATTCATCTACCGGAAGATATGTTACCTTATAACCATGCTTTTCCAAAAAAGCACATGTATTAAGCACTGCGTGATGCTCTATGGCGGAAGTTATTATATGATTTCCTTTATGACTATAAGCATCTACAATTCCTTTTATTGCCCAGTTATCTGCCTCGCAACCCGAGCCTGTAAAATAAATTTCATTTTCATTTGCACCAATTGCATCAGCTACAGTTTTACGAAAAGATGCAACTGCCTGTTCTGCATCTCTTCCCACCTTATAAAATTTTGAAGATGCATTTCCATAAACCTCACTAAGATAAGGCAACATTGCATCAAGTACTTCTTTTTTTAAGGCTGTTGTAGCATTATTATCAAGATAAACCGATTTATTCATTAGTTTGCACAACTCCTTTTTCTTATTTAAAATGCACCAATCGCGATGCATATATCAAACATTTGAATATTCATTCATATTTTACCTCTTTTTCGTCATTTTGTCAAGTTTTTTGACATAATATAATAACAAAAAAAGTACAAAATTTTTCTGTACAAAAGTGTATTTTTCGTGTATAATTATTATTATAAACCAAAAGGCGGTGCATTATGAAAATTTCAGGAATAATTGCAGAATATAATCCCTTTCACAATGGTCATAAATATTTAATTGATAAGACGAAGGAAAATAGCGACGCTGTAGTTTGCGTAATGAGCGGAAGTTTTGTTCAGCGAGGCGATGTGGCGTTTTTTGATAAATGGACAAGAGCAAGAGCAGCAGTGTTAAATGGTGCTGACCTCGTAATTGAATTGCCCGTTGTTTTTGCGACTTCTGCAGCGGAACGCTTTGCCTATGGCTCAACAGAGCTTATTTCCTCTTTGGGCTGTGTAGATGAGCTTTGCTTTGGTTCGGAAAGCGGAGACATAAAAAAACTTTCCGAAGCAGGCGCTGCTTTACTTTTTGAAGACGATAAAATTTCAAGAAATATTAAAAACAGCCTTGCATCAGGCATGGGCTTTGCTCATGCAAGAGAGGACGCCTATTCAGAGGTGATTTCTTCTGATTTATTAAAAAATCCCAACAACATTCTTGCCATAGAATATATCAAGGCTTTAAAAAAGCAAAAAAGTCAGGTAAAACCCAAAACCTTTTTTCGCATTGATTCAGGGTATCATAGCACACAAGCCTCAAATAGATATGCAAGTGCTACCGCTTTACGCATGATGTATGAAAACAAAGAAAATTACAGTAAGTATATTCCAAATAATTTAGAAAATTTATATGCAGATACATCTGTTTATAGCATAGAAAATTTAAAAAATACTGTCTTGTATCTTTTAAGAAGCCTTCCAGGAGAAATACTTTCCTCATTGAATGGAATTTCTGAAGGGCTTGAACATCGCTTAAAGGAACTTGCAAAAGCTGACTTGTCAATTTCAGAATTGATAGACAGGGCATCCACAAAAAGATACACAAAAACACGCATTGCAAGATGCATTTGCGCCCTTTTGTTAGATATTGACAAGGAAATTGTTTTTTCTAAAAATTCCTATATAAGGGTACTTGCTTTTAATGATGTAGGAAGAGATATTTTAAACACAATCAAAAAGAAATCTGAGATTCCTTTGATTATAAAAACTGCTGATTTTAAAGAAAATGATAAACTTTTTAAAAAAGATATCCTGTCTACAGATATTGCTTCCTTGTGTACTCATTTTTCAGCAAAAAAAACAAGCGGAGCTGATTTTACAACACCGCCTGTTTATATAAAATCATAAAAAAATAATTTCAAAACAGTTTTTTGCTGTCAAGTAAAAGGGTTACAGGGCCGTCGTTTAACAAGGAAACCTTCATGTCGGCTCCAAAAACCCCCTCTTCTGTTGTAAAGTTTAAAGCTTTACACATTTTTATAAATTCCTGATAAAGAAAATTTGCTTTTTCAGGCTTTCCTGCCTTATCAAAGCTTGGTCTTCTACCCTTTCTGCAGTCCCCAAAAAGTGTAAACTGTGAAACAACAAGCAACTCTCCATTAATTTGTGCAAGACTTAAATTCATTTTTCCGTCACTATCTTCAAAGACCCTCAGATTTGTAATTTTTTCAACCAGATATTTTACATCGGTTTCGTCATCTTCGTCGCAAACTCCCAAAAAAACCAAAAAGCCATTTTTAATTTCGCCAACTATTTTTCCATCTACCTCTACCGAGGCTTTTGTGACTCTTTGAACAACTGCCCTCATATAAATTCCTCCATTTTTTGTTCTAATTCTTCCCACAAAAGATACAATTCCTCAAGCTTTGCATTTCTTTGGGCGATTTCGTCGCTGATTTGTGATGTTTTTATATAATCAATTGCAATTTCAGGAGTTTGCATTTCTTGAGTTAATTCTTTAATTTCATTTTCTAATGTTAAAATTTCATCTTCGGCTTTAGAAAATCTTGTTTTTATTTTTCTTTTTTCTGCTTCCGTTTTTTTCTTTTCTCTATACAAGTTGCCTGCATCCGAGGTTGTTTTTTTCTCTTTCTCCTTTAAATTAATATTGAGAGAAGACTTTTCTATAAAATCATCATAATTTCCATCGTAGGAAGTTGCACCATTTTTGTCCATTTTTAAAATTCGTGTGGCAATGCTATTTATAAAATATCTGTCATGGGAAACCATCAAAAGAGTTCCATCATACTCTGTAAGAGCCTTTTCCAAGGCTTCACGTGATGCTATATCTAAATGGTTTGTGGGCTCGTCCATGATAAGGAAATTTACATCCTTTAAAATGAGCTTTACAAGCTCAACTCTTGCACGTTCTCCTCCCGAGAGATTTTTTATTTCCTTAAAAACTTCCTCTCCTTTGAATAAAAAGGCTGCAAGTGCATTTCTTATAATTGTTTGATTAAATTTTGGATATTCGTCCCAAACCTCGTCTAATATACTCTTTTGAAGATTGAGGCTCTCCTGAAGTTGGTCATAGTAGCCTATATGGGTATTAGCACCAATCTTATAGCTTCCAAAACTCGGGTTAATTTCCCCCATCAGCACCCTTAAAAGGGTGGTTTTCCCACATCCGTTAGGACCTGTAATAAAAACCCTTTCGCCTTTTTTTATATGAAAATTCACATTTTTAAAAAGCTCTTTTTCACTAAAATCCACCTTTAAATTTTCTGCTATCAGCGCATCGGTCCCGCCCCCTTGGCAGGCTTTAAATCTAAAGCTTACCTCTTCGTCAGCTTTTATGGGTTCAACAAGGCTTTCTTTAAGCTTTGCTATTACTTTTAGCTTGCTCTCAGCAGTTTTGATATTTTTTTCTCTGTTCCAACGTCTTTGCTGCTCAACAATCTTGTTAAGTCTTTCAATTTCACGCATTGTGTTTTCGTAATTTCTTTCTTCGGTAAGCTTGTCAATGTCCCTTTGAGATGCAAAAGCTGTGTAATTTCCTGACATAGAAAAAAATCGTCCATCTTCAAGCTCAAAGGTTTTGTTTGTAACCTTATCAAGAAAATATCTGTCATGAGATATTACAATAAAGGCACCATTATAACTTTTTAAAAAACTCTCCAGCCATTGAATTGATTCTATATCAAGATGGTTGGTAGGCTCATCTAAAAGAAGAAGCCCTGCCTCTGACAACAAAATTTTTGCCAAAGATACTCGTGTTTTCTGCCCTCCTGACAACAAGGAAACCTTCAATGATAAATCATTGTCGCAAAAGCCCAGACCTTTTAAAACTGCTTTTGTGCGGCTTTTGTAGGTGTATCCTCCCTTTTGATTAAATTCCTCTGAGAGCTTGTGTTGCCTTTCTATCAGATAATCTATATCTTCTTTGTTATTTTCTATTTCATATCTTATATTATCGATTTCATTTTCTAAGCTTATTAAATCCTCAAAAACCTCCAGGGTTTCATCTAAAAGGGTTTTATCAGATTCGGCACAGCTATATTGGTCTAAATATCCTATTTCAAGATTTTTATTTTTAAAAATCTCTCCCGAATCACTATTTATTTCTCCCATGATAATTTTAAAAAGAGTGGATTTTCCTGCACCATTTGAGCCAACAAATCCTATTTTATCATGCTCATCAATTCCAAAGGATACATTTTCAAATATTAAATTGTCGCCAAAGCTTTTTTTTATTGAATTAGCAGTAAGAAGCATATTTTTTATTCCTCAACCTCAGTATTAAGCATAGGTGTTAAAAAATTATGTAAGATACTATATCCATAATATAAATCCGGACACCATTTTCCGCCAAGTTCCTCTAAAGTTTTTACCTCTCCTGCCCATTTCATTTTTGAAACTGAAAAGTAGCGACCGTGAGGCTCTCCAACAGGCTCAATTCCCACATATGCACCCATGTGATTAAAATGACCCCTTACTCCATCTTCAGGAGTTTCAAAGGTTTCATGGTCCTCTGTTGCATCTCCGTTTGAGTGTGCAACTTTTATGCCTGCCCAATTATTTTGCTCAGGTAAAACCGCTCCGCCATAAAGACCAAATTTGGTTTCCTTTGCCGCTTGGGCATATAAAATTTCGGGGCAAATTCCTGTTATTTCTCCATATTCCCAATAAAAATCTGCAGCATCTATAAATATTTGTGCCGCTCCCCGATTTTTTGCCCATTGCTTTGCTTGTTCAGGCGTGATTTGTGTTGGTGCAAGCATTTTTGTTTCAGAAAAACGTACGCCTAAATCAAGAGTTTCGCCATTTTTGGCAGCACGTATTACGCGATAAATAAGAGAGCATGCCTCAGCTCTTGTTATATTTTGTTTGGGGTTTAAGACCCCATCTGAGCCAAGCATATATCCTCGCTCAACCGCTATGCATATCAAGGTTTTATATGTAGCCGAAACATCTTTATAATCTTCAAAATTTTCATCAAGAATATTTCTGTTTCTTATATTTCTCTCTGTAAGACCACTTGCAAGAACAAGAGCTGAAACAAATTCCTCTCTTGTAGAAAAAATTTCCAAATCGTCATTTGAAAGCTTTTTCTTGGTATAGTTATTAAAAATATCAACATACTTTGCCGACCATCTTTCGGGATCAATATCTGATACAGGCAGATTTTTTAAATCTTCATTCTCTTCTTTGCTGTCCTCTGAGCCTTTCTCGTTTTGTTCTTCTTCATTAGATTCATTTACGACTTCTGATTTGCTTTGTTTTTTTGAAAGCTCGGATTGTAAAAATGTTGATACTAAAATTTTTGCTGTCTGCTCGTTAGTTATATTTTCTCCCAAAGCTAAATCTCCATTTTCCATTCCATGCAAAATTTCATTTTCAATGCAATAATCAACTGCTTCTTCTGCCCAGTCAAAATCAGCTGCAAAAGCTGAATATGCTGCAACATTTATTAACGTAATTACCAATATAATGATTTTTTTCATAATATCAAATCCTTTTTTAAATAATACATTTATATTATACATTGATTTTGTATAAAATTCAAGCAGTTTTGCTATTTTTGCAAGATAAATATATTAAATGGATTGACGATTTTT
>JAZURZ010000151.1:0-15592 GCA_045606465.1 Clostridia bacterium
AAAAAATAATATTTCTCGCTTTTTTATTACTTCTTCGCTTTTGATTCACAATAAATACATCTGTAAATGCGGCTCTCACGTTCAGTAAGTTTGAAAATATGAGGAATATCCTCTACAGATGTTATGCATCTTGGATTTTGGCACTTTATAACATTTTTTATAATCTCAGGCATTTCAGGATGTCTTTTTTCTACCCTCTCACCATTTTTTATAACATTTATAGTCACATCAGGGTCAATATAGCCTAAAACATTCATATCTATAAAAAGCTCATCATCAATCTTGATTATATCCTTTTTGCCCATTTTTTTGCTGGAGGCATTTTTTATAATTGCCACCGAGCAGTCAAGATCGCCAAGATTTAAAAACTTATATATCTCCATCGATTTGCCTGCTTCTATATGGTCAATTACAATACCATTTTTTATTTCGTCAATTTTCATGGCTTACCCCTCCTTATATTAAATCCAAAAGCTTAAGAATAAGTGCCATTCTTATATATTTACCATTTTTCACCTGTTCAAAATAGCACGCTCTTCTATCATTATCAACCTCGGTTGCAATTTCATTAACCCTTGGCAAGGGATGCATAATGCACAAATCCTCTTTTGCATTATCAAGCTTTGCACAATCTAAAATATAGGTATCTTTTAAGCGTATATAATCTGCTTCATTGAAAAATCTCTCACGCTGAACCCTTGTCATATACAAAATGTCAAGCTTTCCAATTGCCTCCTCAAGGCTTCTTGTTTCCTCATAAGGAATATTGTTTTTCTCGATTACATCATGCTTTATATAATCAGGAATGGTAAGCTCTTCAGGAGAAATGAGCACAAATTTTATATCTTTATATCGTGACATTGCGCTGATAAGGGAATGGACAGTTCTTCCAAATTTTAAATCACCGCAAAGACCTATTGTAAGATTTTCAAAACCGCCCTTTTCCCTTTTTATGGTCAAAAGGTCAGTAAGAGTCTGAGTCGGGTGATTGTGTCCCCCATCACCTGCATTTATTATTGGCACCTGAGATTTTTGTGCCGCTACAAAAGGTGCTCCCTCCTTTGGGTGACGCATAGCAATTATGTCGGCATAGCAGCTTACTGTGCGGATTGTGTCAGAGACACTCTCTCCTTTTGCCGCCGAGCTTGAGTCACTTGAGGAAAAGCCAAGTACATTTCCACCAAGCTCCATCATTGCAGCCTCAAAGCTCAATCTGGTTCTGGTAGATGGCTCAAAAAAGAGGGTTGCAAGCTTTTTGTATCTGCACATATCCCTATAATTTTGGGGATTTGCTATAATGTCCTCTGCCACCTCTATAAGCTGGTCTATTTCGGATATTTCCAAATCCATTATGTCAATTAGGCTTCTCATTTTTACACCTCCATGAATTTTTAAATATTATAGGTAATTGTAAAATTAAAAATTTTTATAATTATCCATTTTAAAAATTTATTTTATCCAGCTTTCATCCTGAGGATTATCTCTGAATTTTATAAGTCTTTCTATATCCTCTTCCTTTATATATCCCTCTTGGGCAGCAACATGGCAAACAGCGTCAAAATCTGAAAGGCTTACATTTTTAACATTTGCATCATTGAGTCTTTTTAAACCCTTTTGCATACCATAAGTGAAAATGCTTGCAATTCCCAAAACCTCGGCTCCTGCCTCACGCAAAGCATCAACCACTTCAATAACACTTCCGCCAGTTGAAATTAAGTCCTCAACCACTACCACCTTTTGTCCTGCCTCTAATCTTCCCTCAATACGATTTTGTCTTCCATGGTCCTTTGCTCCTGAGCGCACATAGCCCATAGGCAGTCCCATAATATGCGCAGTAATTGCCGCATGTGCAATTCCTGCTGTGCTTGTTCCCATTAAAACTTCACAATCGGGATATTCTTCCTTTATTATTTTTGCAAGCCCCTCCTCAACATGAGTTCTTACCTCAGGGGCAGTAAGGGTAAGACGATTATCGCAATATATTGGACTTTTAATTCCGCTTGCCCATGTAAAAGGCTCCTCAGGTCTTAAAAACACTGCGTTAATTGACAATAAATCCTTTGCTATAAGATTTTTCATTTTTTCTTTTTCCTTTCTTTATTTAAATAATTATATTAACCCACAAAATCTTTTACACATCTTCTATACATTTCAACAGGGTCTTCTGCCTGAGTTATGGGACGTCCCACCACAATGTAGTCAGAGCCGATTTCCTTTGCCTTTGCAGGGGTGGTGACTCTTTTCTGGTCGCCTACATCTCCATCTGCAAAACGCACTCCCGGCGTAATTGTCATGAATTTTTCGCCGCATACTTGTTTTACCTTACCTGCCTCTAATGGAGAGCATACCACGCCATCAAGTCCTGCATCTGCTGCATTTTTAGCATAGTGCATTACTACCTTGTCAATAGGCTCATCAATTAAAAGTTCATTTTTCATACGCTCCTCATCTGTAGATGTAAGCTGAGTAACTGCAATCAAAAGCGGTCTTGTTCCATCAGGGCGTGTCAATCCCTCCAAAGCTGCCTCCATCATTGCCTTTGTTCCCGCCGCATGAAGATTGCACATGTCAACATCAAGTCCCGACAATACTGCCATAGACTTTTTAACTGTGTTTGGTATATCATGAAGCTTTAAGTCTAAAAATATTTTATGTCCTCTTTTTTTGATTTCCTTTACAATTTCAGGGCCTGCAGCATAAAAAAGCTCCATTCCGATTTTTAAATATGGCTTTTCCTCGGTGAATTTATCAAGAAAGTCCATAACCTCTTTTTTGCCATTAAAATCACACGCAATTATTACATCTTTTCCCATTAGTGCGCTCCTCCTATTAATTCAGATAATTTTTTTATGTTATAGTGTTCCATTCTCTCGGGCAAGTTCTCAATTATTTCCTTGCAAACATATGGATTTACAAGGTTTGCAGCACCTATCTGGACTGCAGTTGCTCCTGCTAAAATCATTTCCAGAACATCATCGGCAGTGGTTACTCCGCCCATTCCTATTATTGGAATTTTGACTGCCTCATAGACTTGATAAACCATTCTTAAAGCAATCGGGAAAATTGCGCTCCCCGAAAATCCGCCCATTTTATTTTTAATGACAGGCTTTTTTGTTTTTAAGTCTATTCTCATTCCCATAAGGGTATTTATAAGGCTTATGCCATCTGCACCAGCTGCCTCGCAGGCTTTTGCAATTTCAGCTATGTCAGTGACATTTGGACTCAGCTTTATGTACACAGGCTTTTTTGTCACCTTTTTAACTGCACTTGTGACCTCAGCGGCTGCTTTTGCACTTGTGCCAAAGCTCATTCCGCCATTATGCACATTAGGGCAGCTTACATTTACCTCTATAATTCCTACCTGCTCGCACTTGTCAATACGCTCGCAGCAGTAGGCATATTCTTCTAAAGAAAAACCGCTTATGTTTGCAATGACAGGCTTTTTAAAGCATTTTGAAAGTTTAGGAAGCTCAGAGCTTATAACCTCGTCAATTCCCGGATTTTGGAGACCCACTGAATTTATCATACCTGCAGTACATTCTGCTATTCTGGGGGTGGGGTTTCCAAATCTTGCGTCTTTGGTTGTACCCTTAAATGAGAAAGAACCAAGAATGTTTATATCGTAAATTTCGGCAAATTCATAGCCAAAGCCAAAGGTTCCGCTTGCAGGAATTATTGGATTGTCAAGCTCTATGCCGCTTAAATTTACCCTTGTATCTACCATATAATCTCCTCCTTTTTCAAAACAGGTCCGTCCTTGCAAATTCGCTTGTTGCCATACTTGGTTTTGCAACTGCAACCCATGCAAGCTCCAAAGCCGCAGCCCATTCTTTCCTCAAAGCTGAATTCTCCGCTTGTTTTTGACTTGTCATATATTGCTTTTAGCATAGGTTCAGGCCCGCAGGTGTAAATATATGAATAATCCATATCCATCCCTTCAGTAACAAAGCCCTTTCTTCCCATGCTGCCATCGGCGGTAGTTACCAAAACCTTTGCACCAAGCTCTTCAAATTCTTCCTTGAAAAAGACCTCATCGGCAGTGTTAAAGCCAAGAATTACAAAAACCTCTTTCCCCATTTTTATAAGCTCAGACGCAAGATGATAAAGAGGCGGGACTCCCACTCCTCCGCCTATAAGCAAAGGCTTTTCCCCGCTGTTTTCTACGCAAAAGCCATTCCCAAGACCTGTTAACACATCCAGCACTTCGCCTTTTTGCATCTTTGACATCTTCTCTGTGCCCTTGCCTACCACCTTGTATATGATGGTTATTTCATCCTTTTTGTAGTCGCAGACCGAAATAGGTCTTCTTAAATAAAAACCGTCAAGTAAAATATTTATAAATTGTCCCGATGCAGTAATTTTTGATGCATCTCCCGAAAGCTTCATCAAAAAAACTGATTTTGCAATTTTTCTATTTTCAGCTATAGTAAAATTTTGTTTATCCAACTTGAATTTATCCTTTCATTTTTTAAGTTTGTAAAATGATTTTAAATATCGCAATATGCAATTTTTCCATTTGACACTGTAAGAAGACATTTTCCATAAAGCATATCTCCCTCAAAGGGCGTACTTCTGCCCATGGACAAAAACTCCTCAGGGTTTACTTTATAAAGGCTTTCTAAATCAAAAAGTGTAAAGCAGGCATTTTGGTATCCAAAGGGGAGCGAAAATCTCTTTGCAGGATTTTCTGCCATAAGCTCTATAAGCCTTTCCAAAGATATTATTCCCTTTTTAACAAGATGGGTGTATAGCACCGAAAAAGCAGTTTCTATACCCACAACTCCCATCAGGCTTTTTTCTAAGCCTCTTGATTTTTCTTCAAGAGAATGTGGAGCATGGTCGGTTGCAATCATGTCTATTGTGCCATCGACAATTCCCTCAAGCAAGGCAAGTCTGTCTGTCTCTGAACGCAAAGGAGGATTCATTTTAAAGCGCCCTTCTTCCTTTAAGTCTTTATCCGACAAAACAAGATAATGGGGAGCGGTTTCGCAAGTTACATCAACGCCATTTTTCTTTGCCTCTCTTATAAGCTCAACGCTCTCCCGAGTCGATATATGGCACACATGATATTTGCAGCCCGTCTTTTTGGCAAGTTCTAAATCTCTTTTTATTTGCCCCCATTCACTCTCAGAACAAATTCCTTTATGGGAATGTTTTTTGGCGTATTCCCCGTCATGTATATATCCACCATTAAGTAGAGAATTTATTTCACAATGAGCCGCTATAATTTTATTAAACTCCTTCGCTTTTTGCATAGCCTTTAGCATCATTTGCATATTTTGCACACCTCTGCCATCGTCTGAAAATGCTATTGCATATTCTAAAAGCTCTTCAAAATCTGAAAGTTCCTCTCCCATTTGCCCTTTTGTAATAGAAGCATAGGGAAAAACATTTATTTTTGCGTCCCTTTTTATTATATCAAGCTGACAGGAAATATTAAATGCGCTGTCAGGCACAGGATTTAAATTAGGCATGGAACACACCGAGGTGTATCCACCTCTTGCAGCAGCAAGCGTTCCTGTCTTTATAGTTTCCTTATAGGAAAACCCCGGCTCACGCAAATGAACATGAACATCTGAAAAACCCGGGAACAAAACCCAATTACCGATAGATTCCTCTCCTGCTTTGTCAGTTGCAAGAATTTTTGCCTCGTCGTCCTTTATCTGAATATCGCAAAAGGTAATGCCTGATTTGTTAAAGCATTTTACTCCTTTTATTACTTTATCCATTTTACATTCCTTTCCTTTGTGATATTTTTTTGTAAAACAGGGACAGCAAGGCCCCTCGCTGTCCCTCTATGGCTTTTTATATTATATCCTCAACTGCAATTATATCAGTATTTTGCGGAGTGTGCTTTTCCTCCATGGCATTTGCAAGGGCTCCGATTGTGTCAAGTGAGGTCATCAATGACACTGAACATTCTGCTGCGCAACGTCTTATTTTAAAGCCGTCGCTGTTTTGGTTATTACCCTTTTTAGGAATATCTATAATCAAATCCAGCATTCCGCTTCTGATAACATCCAAAACATTTGGAACGCCCTCTGAAACCTTTTTACACTCTTGAGTTTCTATGCCATTTTCTTTTAAGAATTTTGCAGTTCCCGAGGTTGCCACAAACTTACAACCATAATTTGCAAAGCGTTTTGCTATGGGCAAGAAATTCTCCTTATCTGCATCACGCACAGAAACAAGTATGTTTGCACCAGGTTGAGGAATTTTTGTTCCTGCTGCAACAAAGCCCTTATACATTGCCTCCTCAAAGTTATGACCTACGCCCAGAACCTCGCCGGTTGAACGCATTTCGGGTCCTAAGCTCACCTCAACCTGAGGCAACTTCTCAGTTGAGAAGACCGGAACCTTTACTGCAACTGTGCTTGTGTTTGGTGCAATTCCTGTAGAATAGCCCATATCCTTTAAGGTTTCACCAAGCATAATTCTTGTGGCAATGTCTATTACAGGGACATTTGTCACCTTGGTTATATATGGCACTGTTCGGCTGGAGCGTGGATTTACCTCGATTATATAAAGCTCGTCACGAAATTCGATAAACTGAATGTTTATCATTCCTATTACTTTTAGCTCAAGAGCAATTCTATATGTTACTTCTTTAATTTTTTCTATAATATGCTCTGGCACATTCTGGGGCGGGTAAATTGAAACCGAGTCACCCGAATGAACTCCGGCACGCTCAAGATGTTCCATAACTCCGGGAATGAGCACATCTTTCCCATCACAGATTGCATCAACCTCAAGCTCTCTTCCGCCAAGGTATCTGTCTATTAAAACAGGGTTTTCCTTATCTTTATAAAATGCGTCGGTAAGATAGCGCACAAGGTCGTTCTGATTAAGGGTGATTTCCATGCCCTGTCCACCTAAAACATAAGAGGGGCGCACAAGCAAGGGATATTCCAAACGTTCTGCCTCTTTTATACCCTCTTCAACGCTCCAGACAGCTTTTCCCTTAGGACGCTTTATTCCAAGCTTTTCCAAAAGCTCGTCAAATTTTTCTCTGTCCTCAGCCTCGTCTATGTGTTTTGGCTGGGTTCCCAAAATGGGTACCTGCATCTTATCTAAGAAATTAGCAAGCTTAATTGCAGTCTGTCCTCCGAATTGCAAAATTACACCGTCAGGTTTTTCAAGTTTGATTATGTTATATACATCTTCCTCGGTCAAAGGCTCAAAATAGAGCTTGTCAGAGGTGTCAAAGTCTGTTGAAACCGTTTCGGGATTGTTATTTATTATAATAGTTTCTATTCCCTCTTTTTTGAGCGCAAAAACGCTATGCACGCTACAGTAGTCAAATTCTATACCCTGACCTATTCTTATAGGACCTGAGCCTATAACAATAATCTTCTTTTTATTACTTGGAGAAGCCTCGGTTTCATCGTCATAGGTTGAATAATAGTAAGGAGATATTGCCTCAAACTCACCCGCACAGGTGTCAACTATTTTATATGCAGGAACAATGGACATATCCTCTCTTTTTGTTCTTATTTCTTGCTCGGACACCTTTAACAAAAGTGCCATACCCTTATCAGAAAAGCCCATTTTCTTATATTTCTTCATGGTATCATAATCAAGGTCTTTAAGGGTAAGGGTTTTTAATTTTTCCTCTGCATCTACAATATTTTTTATAACCCTTAAGAAGAACATATCCATTCCTGTTATCTTAGCAAGCTTTTCCAAGCGATATTTTCTTCTTATAAGCTCTGCTAAGTCAAAAAGTCTTTCGTCATCAGGAACCACAACACGTTCTCTTAATTCTATTATGCTACGCTTTTTAGAGCTTTCACGCTCCATATTAAACTGTCCTATTTCAAGTGAGCGTATGCCCTTTAAAAGTGCCGCCTCCAGGTTGTTTGCAATAGACATAACCTCGCCTGTTGCCATCATCTTTGTTCCAAGATTTCTCTTTGCACCAAAGAACTTATCAAAAGGCCACTTGGGAATTTTTGCAACAACATAATCTATTGCAGGCTCAACACAAGCGTAAGTTTTGCCTGTAACTGCATTTTTAATTTCATCTAAGTTATAGCCAAGTGCAATTTTTGACGCAATTCTTGCAATTGGGTAGCCCGTCGCCTTGGAAGCAAGTGCCGAAGAGCGGCTTACTCTTGGGTTTATTTCTATAACTGCATATTCAAAGCTGTCAGGATTTAGAGCAAACTGAACATTGCAACCGCCCTTTATTTCAATAGAGCTTATAATATCAAGCGCGGCTTTTCTTAGCATCTGATATTCTTTATCTGCAAGGGTGAGTGCAGGCGCAACCACTATTGAGTCACCAGTATGCACACCCACAGGGTCAACATTTTCCATGCTGCAAACTGTGATACAACTTCCTTGTCCGTCTCGGATTACTTCAAATTCTATTTCCTTCCAGCCCTTTATTGACTTTTCCAAAAGAACCTGTCCCACACGTGACAGATGCAAGCCCTGAGCAAGAATTTCTCTTAGCTGGTCTTCGTCCTCTGCAATACCGCCACCTGTTCCTCCAAGGGTATATGCAGGTCTTATAATAACAGGATATCCTGTCTGCTTTGCCCATGCCACGCCTGTTTCCACATCAGTTACTATTTCACTTGGCGGCACCGGCTGATTGGTTCTTTGCATAAGGGACTTAAAGCTTTCTCTGTCCTCGCCTTCTTTTATTGACTCTATTGAGGTGCCTATAACCTGTATCCCATATTTTTGCAAAATTCCTTTGTCGTAGAGTTCGCAGGTCATATTAAGACCAGTCTGACCTCCCATACCTGCGATAACGCTGTCGGGGCGCTCCTTTTCTATTATTCTTTCAAGATATTCTATTGTGAGCGGCTCAATATATGTGCGTGTAGCCATGCCACGGTCGGTCATAATTGTAGCAGGGTTTGAGTTTACTAATATTACCTCAATTCCCTCCTCACGGATTGCCTGGCAAGCTTGAGTGCCCGAGTAGTCAAACTCGGCAGCCTGTCCTATAACTATCGGGCCTGAGCCTATTACAAGAACCTTTTTTATATTTTTATTTAAAGGCATTTTAAAAATCCTCCTCTTTGTCCTGTCGGCTTTAAAATTTTTTTAAAAGCCTTGTCTTTCCTATCATTATGATGTCTTTTTTAAATTATTTTTTTATAAGCTCCATAAAACTGTCGAAAATAAATCTCGACTCAATCGGCCCTGGAGAAGCCTCGGGGTGGAACAAAACGCTTGCAATGGGTAATTCTTTATGTGAAAATCCCTCACAAGTTCCATCATTTACATTTACAAAAGTTTCCATAAGGCAATCAGGCAGCTTTTTTATTACATAGTTATGATTTTGTGTGGTTACATAAACCCTTCCGCTTTTTACCTCTCTTACAGGTTGTCCTCCATGATGTCCGAACTTCATTTTCTCAACCTCTGCACCCAACGCAAGTCCAAGCACAAGATGGCCTATGCATACGCCGCAGATTGGAAGCTTGCCTACAAGCTCTTTTACTGTTTCGATGGTTTTTGAAACATTTTCAGGATTCCCTGCCCCATTTGATAAAAAGAGCATATCGGGGCTTATTTGCATAATCTCATCTGCAGTCACATCAGCAGGGAAAACTGAAACTCTGCAATTTCTTTTTTCAAGCTCCCTTAAAATTCCGTCCTTTACTCCCAAATCAATCATTGCAACGCTGTATTTACCTTTGCGATTTACAACATAAGGCTCGCTTGTGGTGTTTTTTGATATAATATCACTGTTGTCAAATTCTTTTATTTTTTTCATTGCCTCTTCATCCGACATCTCGCCCATTGCGATAACACCCTTCATAGAGCCATAATTTCTTAAAACTCTTGTAAGAGCTCTTGTGTCAATTCCCTCAATGCCCACAACTCCCTGCTGTTTTAAAAAATCCTCCAAGGTCATTTCGTTTCTGAAATTTGAAGGATAGTCGCACTTTTGTCTTACAATAAGTGCCGAAGGTCTTGCCATATCCGACTCCATATCCTCTAAATTTATTCCGTAGCATCCCACAAGCGGGAAGGTCATGGTTACTATTTGTCCTGCGCAAGACGGGTCTGTGAGCATTTCTTGATACCCTGTCATTCCCGATGTGAACACAACCTCACCGCACACATCTTTTTGCGCACCGAAGGATTTGCCTTCAAATCTTACACCATTTTCCAAAATAAGCTGTGCCTTCATTGTATGTCCTCCTTATAGCTTTTTCTTTAAAAAAAAGACAATGTAAAAAGTAAAAATACTTTTCCCATTGTCAACTTATAAACAAATATGAAATTGAAAGAGAGGGAATTGTAAATGCAGCCCATATTGGAGTTTGAGAATTTATATTCAACATTTTACCATTACCTCCTTTTAGTTTCAGATTATTATACCATGTTTAGATTTTTTTGTCAATATACTTTATTGAGAAATATATAATTTTTAAAAAATTTTTCTAATTTTAATATACAAATTTGTATATGTTGTAAATATTTATATTTTTTCTAAATATCATGGTTTTTTATGTAGAAAAAACAACTGTCCGAAGGTTCTCTTTTAAAACATTCGGACAGTTATTTTTATTCGTCTATTTTTTTATCAAGCACTGCCATTTCATGAGCTAATTCCCTTATACGCTCACGCAAAACAAATACACAATCAGTTTCCGAAGCAAAGCCTCTAACTATATCTTCTGCTAAGTCATGACAGCTTGGCGAGCCACAGGAGCCACAATCCAATTTGGGTAGCTTTTCATATATTTTTTCAAGCTCTATCATTTTTTCCATTGCCTTATGTATGTCATCATCAAGATTCATAACCGAGCGATACACCACCGGATGCTCCCAGAAAACATTCACTTCATCTTCAGGCTTTTCTCCATTTTCAGGCAAGCTCTTTGTAATACGCTTAATTCTCGAGTTTGCCACAAAATTGTTTTCTGTAACAAGAGGACCACCTACACAGCCGCCTGTACAAGCAAGAGCTTCTACATATTCAATATCTCCCAGCTGGTCATCCTCTATTGCCTCAAGCACCTTTATAACATCATGTATTCCATCTACAGAAACACTTTTATCCACCTTTGATGCACGTGCCTCTCCTCCTGCAGTTGCCCACAAAACTCCCTCTGCTCCTGCCCTGCTCAGATGCTCAATTTCATCTTCCGAAAGCTTGCTTATAGTATGTGCAAGCTTCAAATATATATCCTTCATGGCAATAACCCCATCTACCTGGGATTTTTCCACAGTCGAGCCATATTTTACAATGGTTGCTTTAGCAGCACACGGGCTTATGAAAAATATGCCAATTTGTGATGCATCAAGTCCTGTCTTTTCCATTGCCTCACGTCTTGCCTCGCCCGCTGCGACCTCCATCGGAGAAAGCAAAGGAATTATATTTCCTATCAGATTAGGAAAGCGTATTGCTATAAGCTTTACCACTGCAGGACATGCAGAGGATATTGTCGGCTTTAAAAGCTCTTTTGATTCTAACAGTTCTCGTGTTTTTTGGCTTACAATTTCTGCACCTCTTGCAACCTCATAAACATCGTCAAATCCAATCTTTTTTAAAGAGGAAAGCATTGCGTCAATCTGCTCTTCTTTAGAAAATTGTCCGCAAAAAGCCGGCGCAACCAAAGCCACTTTATACTTATATGGCTCCATTATCTCCATTCCGTCAGTCACTGCCTGCTTTGCATGATGGGGACATACCCTTATGCACTCACCGCAGTCTATGCAGCGTTCGGAAAGAATTTTTGCCTTACCATTTTGTACTCTTATCGCCTGCGTAGGGCATTTTTTCAAACAGTTTGTGCAGCCTGTGCAAAGTTCTCTTTTTAGTTTTACTGAGTGATACTTGTTTTCCATTTTTATCTCACTCCAATCTATATTTTAAAATTTTTCACATTTCGTCACGCACTTCAATTGTTAAAGTAACTGTCGTACCTACTCCTATTTTGGTTTCTATTTTCATGTCATCTGAATATTTTTTCATGTTAGGCAATCCCATTCCTGCTCCAAATCCAAGCTCTCTCACCTGATGGTCAGCAGTAGAAAAACCCTCCTGCATTGCCTTTTCTATGTCCTCTATTCCAGGGCCGTTGTCCTTTAATACGGCAACTATTTTCTCAGGAGTAATATCAACATCTATTACGCCGCCATTTGCATGAATTACCATATTTATCTCGCCCTCGTACATGGCTATTGCAACCCGCCTTACCACAGAGGGAGCAACCCCTAACTTGTTAAGCATTTTTTTTACCTTGCTTGAGTTTTCTCCCGCAATTGTAAAATCCGTTCCATCTACTTCATAATGCAAATGTAAAGGCTCCATCATTTAGCTCCTCCCTTGCCAACAAGTCCCTTTTCATAAAGCCTGCCGCAGGCAATATAAAGAGTAAGGTCGGTAGTCATTAAAACAATGTCCTTCATTTCTGCAAGCTTAATTAATGACTCATCTGGAATTTTTCCTCTTACAAAAACTATTGTGGAAATATCCATCATTTCCGCTGTCCTCACCACCTGAGGATTCATAAGTCCTGTAAGAAGCAACGCTTTATCCTTGACAAATGCCAGAACGTCGCTCATCAAATCACAACCACACGCAGAATTTACCTCGTCCTCAAGGCACGCATCCTCAGTCAGAACCCTTGCCTGTAGAATGTCCTTAACCTCCTGCAATTTCATATATCTTTCCTCCCTTTTAAAAATTTCTTGATTTAATTTTTTTATAAAACCTTTTCATATAACTCTAAAGCATAATTTTTTATGCTTTAGAGCTTATTTAAGCAAGGAATAAACCTCGCTTCTTAGCTGATGGTCGTTTTCAAAAAGACCTCTTATTGCAGCAGTTCTTGTTGATGCATTTCTGGATTTTATCCCACGTGCGGTCATGCAGCTATGTTCTGCCTCTATTACCACAATAACGTCCTCAGTTTTTAAAACCTTTTGCATTATCTGGGCAATATCCTTTCCAAGTCTTTCCTGAAGCTGCAACCTTTTTGCTGCCATATCGCATATTCTTGCAATTTTTGAAAGACCTATAATCCGACCGTTTGGAATGTATCCGACGTGTGCCTTCATATTATACATAAGCGCAAGATGATGCTCGCAATAGCTGAATATTTCTATATCCTTTACCAGCACCAAATCTCGGTTTTCTTCCTCCTCAAAGCACTTGTCAAACATTTTTGCAATTTCGTCATTTGTGTATCTCATGCCCTCCAAAACCTCGGCATACATTCTTGCAGTGCGTGCAGGAGTTTCCTTTAAGCCCTCCCTCTCAGGGTCATCTCCAAACTCAATTATAAGCTCTTTAATAAGCTCTTTAATTCTTTCCTGATTAAATTCTTTTTTCATGTCCTCTCCCACATCCTTTACATTTTTTCTCCAAGCCATTTAAGCTTTTTCTCGGTTGCCGAACGCATAATTTTCTCAAGCTCTTCACAGTCGTCGTCTTTTAATGCACTCTTTACCTTTTCAAGGCTTTTTTGCATTTCTTCTATTCTTTTTGAAAGCTCATTTTTGTTTTCCAAAAAAAGCTCGCTCCACATTTTTTCGTTTATGACTGCAACCCTTGTGCAATCACGCAAAGAGCCTGCACTGAAATATGTCGAACGCTCTATCATGGGATTGTCGCAAAGAGCTACTGCAACCACATGCATCAGCTGGCTCGTATATGCCACTATGGCGTCATGCTCGGAAGCAGAGGTTGTTACAACATGGGCACAACCTATATATTCCGCCATTTCTCTTACAACTGCCACCGATTTTGGCAAATTTTCCTTTTGTGGGGTTATAAGATAAGATGCTCCGTCAAAAAGTGTGTCGGTAGAGCTTTGATAGCCGCCTACCTCACGACCTGCCATTGGGTGACCTCCTACAAAATCCACATCTTCGGGAAGATATTTTTTTATGTTTTCTATCACATATTCCTTGACTCCCGAAACGTCGGTCAAGACAGCTCCTTTTTTAAAAAGGTGAGCATTTTCTTTAACAAAATCTACATTGGCTTTTGGATAAAGACACAAAATCACAAGGTCAGCACAAGACAACACTTCACCATTTTGATGTGCCTCATCAATCACACCATCACGAAGAGCCGCAAAAAGAGTTTCTTCGTTTTTGTCTATTCCTATTATTTTTGTATCATGAAAGCCCCTCAAGCGCCTTGCTATTGAGCCGCCTATAAGACCTAAACCAACAACCGCTGTTATCATACCTTTTCTCTCTTTCTGTCAGAATTTTCTTTTTGTTATGCTAAGCACAATTCCCACCGCTATCATATTGGTTATAAGGGATGTTCCACCATAGCTTATAAAGGGCAGAGGAATTCCCGTAACCGGCATAAGGCCTATGCACATTCCAATATTTTCAAAGGTATGGAAAATAAGCATTGCCGAAACACCTATACAAATATATCTCCCATAGGGAGCTGCCGCATTTTGTGACGCCTTTATGCATCTTATTATTATAAAAAACAACAATGCCACAACAAAGACTGCACCTATAAAACCCCATTCCTCGGCAATGGTACTGAAAATAAAGTCGGTATGCTTTGTGGGAAGTATTCCCAGCTGGTTCTGAGTTCCGTTAAGATACCCCTTTCCAAAAAATTCGCCTGAGCCTACCGCTATTTTTGATTGAATTACATTGTAACCGCTGTTTATTTTATCAAGCTCAGGGTTAAAAAACACTTGTATTCTATGCTGCTGATAGGGGCTTAATAAAAATTTATATATCAAAGGTAGGGAGCATATTCCCAACGCACCTGCTGAAATTACATATTTATAAGAAATTCCTGCAGTAAACAAATATACTATGAACATAAACAAAAATACCATCGCACTTCCTGCGTCGGGCTGGAGCATGATTAAAAAAACTAAAATTCCAATGTGCGCCAAAAGCTTTATGAGTGTAAGTGGCTCGTTTATCTTGTCTTCAACCATGGTAAGATGCTTTGAAAAGGTAAGAATAAACCCTATTTTTGCAATTTCTGAGGGTTGTATTCCCACGGGGCCTATTCTTATCCAGCTTTGTGCACCCCAATCTCCCGATTTACCCACAATAAGTACAAGCACAAGCAGAGCACAGCTTGCGATATAAATATATTTTGCAAGGTATCCATACTGCTCATAATCTATCTTATTAAGGAAATAAATGCTTGCAAGCCCTATCACAAAGGCCCCGCTCTGCACTATAACATTCGTGCTGCTTTCAAAGGAAAGAGTTGCACTGTAAATTGCAACCAAACCAATAAGGCATGCCAATATTACTGCTATGAGCAAAGGCTTATCTGATTGTGATTGGCTTCTTCGTCCCATGCGGGCATAATATTTCATCTTGCCGCCCTCCTTTGTTTTTTGTCGATATGCAATCTTCGATTGCGCGATATTTTTACTGTCGTAAAATCGATATGTTTTTCATTCCACTCAAAACTCGATATGATATGAATTCTTGTTGCGTTAGCAACATATCGAGTCATCAGGCATATCAAGTCATTTATGACATATCGAGAATTCATATCGACGATTTCAAGCTTCTCTTGAAGTCATTATACTATAATTTTAAACTTTTTTCAATGAAAATATAGACTTATTTTTAAAAAATATGTATAATAGTATTTAAGGACATATTTCTA
>JAZURZ010000152.1:0-3383 GCA_045606465.1 Clostridia bacterium
AAATTATGTATTTTTATAAAAACTTAATACATATTATAATATTTTTTAATAAAATTTGCAACAATTATTTGTTAACCTATTGCGATTTTTCAAAAAAAAGGATATAATATTAAGTATAATAAAAACGGAGGATGAAGGAAATGTTTCATTTAGACAAGCTTAAGGAATTTGATGCAGAGCTTTTTGCTGCAATTGAAGGGGAAATTCATCGTCAGCAAAATAAGATTGAGTTAATAGCATCAGAAAATTTTGTTTCGGAAATTGTAATGGAGGCAAATGGAACTCCGCTTACAAACAAATATGCAGAGGGCTATCCCGGTAAGCGTTACTATGGTGGATGCGAATGGGTGGATAAGGCGGAGGAACTTGCAATTGAGCGTGCAAAGAAAATTTTTGGTGCAGGCTATGCAAATGTTCAGCCACACTCGGGAGCTCAGGCAAATATGGCAGTATTTTTTGCACTTTTAAATCCTGGAGATACAGTTTTGTCAATGAGCCTTGCGCATGGCGGACATTTAAGCCATGGAAGCCCTGTAAATATGTCAGGTAAATATTTTAAAATTGTTCCTTATGGAGTGTCTGAAAGCGATAATAGAATTGATTATGATGAGGTAAGACGCCTTGCTCTTGAAAACAAGCCAAAATTAATTTTGGCAGGTGCATCGGCATATCCGAGAGCAATAGATTTTGCAAAGTTTGCTGAAATTGCAAAGGAATGCGGAGCATACTTAATGGTGGATATGGCACACATCGCAGGACTTGTTGCAGCAGGTTTGCATCAAAATCCCATAGATTATGCTGACGTGGTAACCACTACAACTCATAAAACTCTAAGAGGTCCAAGAGGCGGTTTAATTCTTTGCAAGGACGAAGAATTTGGAATGCAGTTTAACAAAGCAATTTTCCCTGGAATACAAGGCGGTCCTCTCATGCACACAATTGCGGCTAAGGCAGTATGCTTTAAAGAGGCTCTTTCACCTGATTTTAAGGCATATCAGACTCAGGTCGTTAAAAACGCAAAGGCCTTGGCAGACGCATTGATGGAAAAAGGCTTTAAACTTGTTTCGGGCGGAACTGATAATCATTTGATGTTGCTTGACTTGTCAGAAACTAATATAACAGGAAAAGAAGCTGAGCATATGCTTGACGAGGTAGGCATTACAGTTAACAAAAATGCAATTCCTTTTGATAAGCAGAGCCCATTTGTAACAAGCGGTGTTCGTCTTGGCTCTCCTGCTACTACAACACGTGGCTTTGTTGAGGAGGATATGCGTGAGGTTGCCGAGCTTATAAGCCTTACCCTTACAGATTTTGATAAAAACAAGGCTGAGGTTGAAAAAAGAGTCGAGGCTCTTTGCAAAAAATATCCCTTGTATGCGTAATTTTTAGTAAATGAAAAGGATCGTTGTGTCGGATTTTTTGTCCGACACAACTTATTTTATCAAGAAAGGTTATAAAAATATGGTTAAAGCAGTAATTTTTGATTGTGATGGAACGCTTCTTAATACCTTGCCCGGAATTGCGGCATTTGCAAATGCGGCACTTAAAAAAATAGGACATGAAGATATAGAGGTTGACAAATATAGATATTTTGTAGGGAATGGACGTGATAAGCTTATGCATAGAGTTTTAGCCTATCACAATGCTGATACCGAAGAGAATTTTCAAATTGTGGGAAAGGCATACGATGAAGCATATGAAAAGGATATTATGTTCGGGACAGTAATTTATGATGGAATTTGTGAGCTTTTGGAAAATTTAAAAAAGGATAATATAAAAATAGGAGTTCTCACAAACAAGCCTCATAATG
Organism: Clostridia bacterium; assembly: GCA_045606465.1. GTDB lineage: Bacteria > Bacillota > Clostridia > UBA1381 > UBA1381 > CAKSQL01. The sequence continues at coordinate 1,811 of JAZURZ010000152.1, forward strand.
TAGCAGTGCAGATTATAAAAAAGGTTTTTGGCGATATAGTTGATGTTTGCATAGGTCAGAAACCCGGCGTTCCTGTAAAACCATCGCCTGAGGGTGCTTTTTCCCTGGTTGATGAGCTTGGCGTAGATGTATCGGAATGCGTTTTTGTGGGTGATACAGGGGTTGATATTGCGACAGGAAAAAATGCGAATATGTACTCAATAGGAGTTTTGTGGGGATTTAGGGATAAAGACGAGCTTGGAGATGCAAATGTAATAGTAAAAGCTCCGTCTGAGGTTTATGAAATTGTAAAAAAATTAAAATAGAAAACGAGAAAACGAGAGAAAATAGAAGAAAATGAAAGAAAAAAAGAGATTGTTTTTGATATTTAATTTTTTTTAAAAAAAGTATTGACAAGGTTTAAAAAAAGTAGTACAATATCTCTTGCAGGCTCGGGAAATGAGAATTTTTCCCGGAGTTCGATTTATATTATTGCTAATAAATAAGGAGGTTTTTTTAATGAGTAGCTATATGGCAAAGCCAAACGAAATTAAAAGAAAATGGTACATCATTGATGCTGCAAATAAGCCTTTGGGTCGTGTTGCAGCTCAGGCGGCAAGCATTTTGAGAGGAAAGCATCTTCCCACATATACACCTAATGTTGATTGTGGAGATCACGTTATCGTTCTTAATGCAGCAGATGTTGTTTTAACAGGCAACAAAATCAATCAAAAAGTTCGTTACTATCACACTGGTTGGGTAGGCGGCATAAAGGAAATTCACTATAATAAGCTTATGGCTGAAGCTCCTGAAAAAGCTGTTATGTATGCAGTAAAGGGTATGCTCCCCAACAACACAATCGGCAGAACCGCTTTGACAAGACTTCGTGTTTATAAGGGTGCAGAGCACAATCACGCTGCACAAAAGCCCGAAAATTGGACACAAGAGATTAAATAAGGAGGGAAACAAACATGGCAAAAGAACAATATTATGGTACAGGTAGAAGAAAATCTTTCGTTGCTCGTGTTCGTTTAGTTCCTGGCAATGGCAAGGTTACAATTAATGGCAGAGATATTGATGAATATTTCGGTCTTGATACATTGAAGGTTATCGTTCGTCAGCCTCTTGCACTTACACAAACTGTTGGTAAGTTTGATGTAATTGCAAAGGTTGAGGGTGGCGGCTTCACAGGTCAGGCTGGCGCAATCCGTCATGGTATTGCAAGAGCTTTGCTGGAGGTTGACACAGATGCTTATAGAGCAGACCTTAAGGCAGCAGGCTTCCTTACAAGAGATTCAAGAATGAAGGAAAGAAAGAAGTACGGACTCAAAGCTGCAAGAAGAGCTCCACAGTTTTCAAAGAGATAATCAGAGGATTATTATATTCCCACAAGCGTTGCTTGTGGGAATTTTTTTGCTTTATAGGAAACTTCGTTCCCATAAAGCAAAAAATGATTAAATGCCCTTGCGATTTTTCGTGCAATAAAGCACGAAAACGCAAATGGGCACAACAAAGCGACCTGCTTCTTCTTACCGCCCTTTTGTAATTCTAAAATTAACTGCATTTAGTGTGGGCGGTTGCGGCGAAGCCGCTT
>JAZURZ010000153.1:0-26414 GCA_045606465.1 Clostridia bacterium
TGTGATAAAATCCACAAAATCAAAGCTTACGGTTTATCAGCATTTTTAATTCTGTTTTTCGCAAAAGGCGAAAAACCACCACAACTCTTCACTCTTCACTCTTATCTCTTCACTTGTTCATTCAATGATACCATCATTGAATGAACATCGCATCTCCGAAGCTAAAAAACCTATACCTTTCTCTTACTGCCTCCCTATAAGCATTAATTACATTTTCACGTCCTGCCAAAGCGCTTACAAGCATTATAAGGGTGGATTCGGGCAAATGAAAATTTGTTATAAGTCCGTCTATAACATTAAAGCTTTTTCCAGGATATATAAATATATCTGTCCAACCACTCTTTTCGCACAACTCTTTACTTTGCGCTCCCACAGTTTCAAGAACTCTTGTTGCGGTTGTTCCCACCGAAATTACACGTCCGCCAAAGCGTTTTGTTTCATTTACCATATCGGCAGTTTCCTTTGGTAAAATATAAAACTCAGAATGCATTTTGTGGTCTAAAATGTTATCCGCCTTGACGGGTCTGAATGTTCCCAAGCCCACATGCAAAGTAACATAGCCTATTTTAACGCCTTTTTTTTCTAAATCGCATAAAAGCTCGTCTGTAAAATGCAAGCCTGCAGTCGGTGCTGCCGCTGAGCCAAGATTTTTGGCATAAACTGTCTGATACCTTTGTTTATCTTCAAGCTTTTTGGTTATATAATGAGGAAGCGGCATTTCTCCAAGCTTGTCTAAAACCTCCTCAAAAATTCCTTCATATTCAAAACGAACAAGTCTGTTCCCGTCGTTTATTATTTCCAGAACCTCTGCTTTTAATTCACCATTGCCAAACTCAAACCTCGCACCTGGAAGTGCTTTTTTCCCTGGTCTTAATATAACCTCCCACTCATCTTTGGTCTTTTTATTAAGAAGAAGAAATTCTATTGCTCCGCCGCTTTGTTCCTTTTTTCCATAAAGCCTTGCAGGCAAAACCTTGGTGTCATTTAATATAAGACAATCCCCCGCATTTAGCTCATCTATAATCTCATAAAAATGCTTATGCTTAATTTCGCCGCTTGTCTTGTCAAGACACATCAACCTTGAATTGCTTCGTTTTTCCATGGGCTCCTGAGCAATAAGTTCTGGCGGTAAATCATAATAAAAATCTTTTCTGTCCATTAAATTCAATTCCTTTTTATGCAATTTTGTCCCCTAAATCCTGATTTTCTTCCAAACTTTCCGCCTCTTTTTCAAGCTTTTCCTGAGGCTTTTCTAAGGGAATTGTCACCTTAGGCAAACACTTCATTATCCCCTCTGCAATGCCCTTTGCAAGCTTGTCCTGATACTCAAAATCCACAAGCTTTGCAAGCTCGGCATCATTTGTCATAAATCCAAGCTCTATCAAAACAGCCGGCATATAGCTTTTTCTCGTAACAACATGATTTTCAGATTTCACTTTTCTGTTGTTTGCTTTGGTTGTTTCAATCATGGCAGTCAGAATACTTTCTGCTAAGTCCTTGCTTTTTATTCCATAATCATCAGAGTTGTTCATCAGTGAATAATACACCTCTATGCCATTTGCTGCAGGTGAATTTTCGGCAGAATTTGAATGAATACTCACAAAAAGTGCCGCATCAAGCTCATTTGCAAACTCTGCACGCTCAGCAAGTGACGGATATGTATCCCCTTCACGAGTCATGCGAACCTCTATGTTGTTATTTTTCAAAATTTCAGCAGTCTTTTTTGCAACACTTAAATTTATGTCCTTTTCCTTTATAAGCTCCTTTTCTCCTGCAATGTCACGCACCGCACCACCATCGGCACCCCCATGACCTGCATCAAGCACAACAATCATTTTTTCATTTTTTTCATCAGGCTCTTGGCTTTCATTTTCCTGAGGTTTTTGAGTAGCCTCAGGCTCCTCTTTTGCGTCAGGGTCCTTAATTGTAGTAATTACAAGCGCCTTTTTGTCCTCAGAAATTTCTGCTATATAGCTTTTTAGAGCCTTTGTGTCAAGTGCTATTCTTACATATTCTTCATGTATTCCTATTCTCACATTTTCAACTGCACCTTTTTTTATCTCATATGTTCCCGAAAGCTTGCTTTTCACATCAAATATATCAATATAAAGAACCCCCGCTGCGGTTAAAAGAGGCTTACTTATTTTTTCTATTTCCTCATCTGCCTTAACTGAAATTATAACCTCATCTTTCTCCGCCTTGCAATATATGTCGGTTAAAATGGGTTTTTTAATTTCCTCTGTCTTGGTTAAAATGTCTATTTCCTCACCATTAAAATTCACAACATATCCCAGATTTTCAGATATAAATCTTACTGGCACCATGGTTTTTGCGTCCTCCCCCTTTTTTGCTATCAGTTTTGGGGAAACATTGTCGGGGAATACATCTTTCTTGCCATTTATTTGTACCTCTTCTTCCCCTATTCTCATGCTCATTTCTATCTCGTTGCCCTTTACATAAATACCCTTTGTTTCGGCATCATAAATTACCTCGGCACCTGCTGCCTCAAAGACCTCACGCACAGGCACTAATGCTCTGTCATTAAAGATAATAGGCTCCAGGGGAGTTTCTATTTCCTCGCCATTTACTAATAATTTGTAAATGCTTCCGGTATATTCATGCTCCTCACCATCATATTGCAAAATCATATTTTCGGCAAAGCATATGGTTTTGGTCATGGAAAATATCATGCATAAGACAATATATATTAATATTGTTTTCCTCATCATCAACCCTTTATCCTTTCTTTTTTATCTGTCCTATTCAAGCGAAAGTCCGAAATGCTCATACGCCTCGGGTGTAACAACCCTTCCTCTTGGCGTCCTTGCAATAAATCCCAGCTGTAACAGATATGGCTCATATACATCTTCTATAGTATTTGCTTCCTCTCCTATCGTGGCTGCAAGGGTTTCCACTCCCACAGGTCCACCATTAAAGTTTTTCACCATTGCAAAAATCATTTTGCGGTCAATTTCATCAAGACCGATTTTGTCAATTTCCATCATTTCCATGGCTGCACTTGCAACCTCTTTTGTAATTACTCCATTATATTTTACCTGAGCAAAATCCCTTGCGCGCTTTAAGAGCCTGTTTGCAATTCTTGGCGTTCCTCTTGAACGCATGGCAATTTCCTCTGCTCCCTCTTTTTCAAGCTCTACATTTAAAAGCTTTGCCGAGCGTGCTACAATTTTTATAAGCTCGTCGGTGTTGTAAAGCTCCAGTCTTGAAAGAACTCCAAAGCGGTCACGCAATGGAGCAGTAAGAAGTCCTGCACGAGTAGTTGCTCCTATTAGTGTAAACTTTGGTAAATCCAGACGAATTGATTTTGCAGAAGGGCCCTTTCCTATGATAATATCAAGAGCATAGTCCTCCATTGCAGGATACAAAATTTCCTCAACTGTTCTGCTAAGACGATGTATTTCATCTATGAAAAGAATGTCATGCTGAGACAGATTGGTAAGAATTGCTGCTAAATCTCCCGCCTTCTCAATGGCAGGTCCGCTTGTTATTCTTATATTAACACCCATCTCATTTGCAATAACCCCTGCAAGGGTGGTTTTTCCCAATCCCGGAGGACCATATAATAAAACATGGTCAAGCGCCTCTTTTCTGTCCTGAGCCGCCCTTATATACACCTCTAAATTGCCCTTCACCTTCTCCTGACCTATATATTCTGTAAGTCTGTGGGGACGCAAGCCTGTTTCAATTTCGGCATCCTCCTCTATGTAATCGCTCGTTACAATTCTTTCATTATCATCAAAAATCACTTTGCCTCACCTACCTCATCAATTTTTTCAAAGCCTCTTTAACCAAATCTTCAACACTTTCTCCCTCAAGAGAGCTGACTGCATTTTTTGCCTCGGTTTGAGAATATCCCAACACAACCAAAGCGCTCACTGCCTCTGCTTTTACATCAACAAAACTTTCCTTGGAAATATTGTTAACATTAATTGCATCTTCGGTTTTCATCCTGTCCTTTAATTCAAGAATTACACGCTTTGCAAGCTTAGGCCCAACACCTGCCGCATTTGTTATTTGTGCGACATCTTCAGTTATTACTGCCAAAGCAAAGCCCTCTGGCGTAGTTATTGACAAAATAGCAAGTGCCACCTTTGTTCCCACGCCCGATACCGACAAAAGCTTCAAAAACACACTCAATTCCTCATTTGTGAGAAATCCGTAAAGGTCCATTACATCCTCACGCACATGAAGATAGGTATAGATCATAACATCACCGCTTGTTTTCGAAATTTCCGCTATTGTTGCCTCAGATGAATATATTTTATATCCTATGTTGTTATTCTCAATAACGCAATAGTTTTCTCCTCTTGTAATATATTTTCCCTTAATAAAATAATACATTTTTATAAATCTCCTATGTATAATACTCCATCAAATATCATACCTTAAATCACCCTTTTGTGTCAACTCCATATTCATTACTTTTGCTTTACATATTTGTAACAATCATCACCCTTTGTCTTAATTGTGCATAAAATAAAAAAAACAATTATTGACAAAATTTTTCTTTTTTGTTATAATACTCATTTGGAAGATTTTTTTAGAAAGAAGATGACTTCATGAACACACTTTTATCAGTATCAATTGCACTTTTTGCGGGACTTTTAATGACAAGAGTCTTTAAACCTTTAAAGCTCCCCTCAATAACCGCTTATCTTATCGCAGGTGTTTTGGTCGGCCCATACTTTTTAGGGGCTTTAAGCATCGGAGGACTTGGATTTAATTCCATGGAATCTGTTGAAAAATTGTCACTAATTTCGGAGGTTGCACTTGCCTTTATTGCATTTTCCATCGGAAGTGAATTTAAGCTCGATGACCTTAAAAAGACAGGCAAACAAGCAACAATCATTGGCATTGTTCAAGCCTTAGTTGCAACCCTCTTTGTTGATTTGGCATTGTTTGTAATTCATCTTATCATTCCCGACAAGCTTTCACTGCCTCAGGTAATTACACTTGGTGCTATTGCAACGGCAACTGCTCCTGCGGCAACCCTCATGGTTGTTCGTCAGTACAAGGCAAAAGGACCCCTTACATCACTTTTGCTCCCCATTGTGGCACTTGATGATGCAGTTGGTCTGATTGTTTTTGCAGTTTCCTTTGGTATTGCAAAAACCCTTATAGTTGGCTCGGTTGATATAATTTCAATTATAGTAAATCCTTTGGTCGAAATTGTATGCTCACTCGGTCTTGGAGCAATCATGGGCTGGCTTTTGACTCAGCTTGAGAAGATGTTTAACTCCAATACCAACAGACTAAATCTTACAATTGCTTTTGTGCTTCTTACCGCATCTCTTTCCATGCTTGATTTTCATATCGGTCCTGTGCATGTAAGCTTTTCATCATTGCTTGTGTGCATGATGCTCGGAACAATATTTTGTAATATTTGTCCCCTTTCACATGACCTCATGGCGGCATCTGATAAGTGGACATCACCATTGTTTGCTTTGTTCTTTGTTGTAAGCGGAGCGGAATTGGAGCTTAATGTCTTTACCGATTGGGCAATTGTTTTCATTGGTGTTATTTATATAATTTTCCGTTCGCTCGGAAAATATTTTGGTTCGTATGCAAGTGCAAAGGCAACCCATTGCACTCCCGAGATTTGCAAATATCTTGGTATAACACTTCTTCCACAAGCAGGTGTTGCCCTTGGAATGTGCACTACCGCAATGCAATTAGGTGCAGAGGGAAATCTTATAAGAAATATCACATTGTTTGCAATCCTATTTTATGAGCTCTTCGGACCCTACTTTACCAAGCAGGCTCTTACCGCCGCAGGGGATATTAAACCCATCCCACACGAAGTTAAAAATCGCCGCGAGCATAAGCTAAAAGCTGCAAAAGAGAATAAGGAATAAAAAAGGGAATAAAAAAAGAACGCATATTGAACCGACCCCCAAAAAGTTAGACCAAAAATCCAACGATTGGGAGGTCGGTTCATATAAGCGTTCTTTTTTGTGATAAAAGGAATCCGAGCTATAGATATTTTAGTTTTTGTTTTTCTTTGCAGTGTTTATTGAAGAAATAAGCATTTTCTTAATTTCTTCTGCAAGCTTAATAGAAACATCATAATCATATTCAAACAGTTTAGTATTTCTTAAAAGCGTAAGCCAATATATGCTTTCGCTTACCTCTTTTAGAGAAATATGTAATTTTGCGATAAAGTCAGGTTTACTATTACCATAAATAGCTTCATTGATATTTGCACCAACACTTGTTGCACTCCGCAGCAATTGTTTTGCGATAGTTGTATCTCTTTTAGATTTTGCATATTGCTCATAAAATAAAACAATTTGTGTCGCAAATTCTAATGATTTATTTAAAAGCGGACTATCCATATCTTTTCACCTCAAATTCAGTATATCATAAATCTACATATAATTCAACGTTTTGCGTAAGCAAAACTACCTTTTCTCTTCTCTATTCTCTTTTATCTCTTATCTGGAAACGACAATTTTTAGAGAAAAGTGAAAAGAGAAGAACGAATAGATAAGAGTACAAAAAGAAACGACAACTTTCTTTCGAAAATTGTCGTTTCTTTTTGGTGCCGGTGGTCGGGGTCGAACCGACACGGTATCGCTACCACGGGATTTTGAGTCCCGCGCGTCTGCCAATTCCACCACAACGTCAAATTTAAAACTACCTTGATATAATACCACAAAAGATTTTTCTTGTCAATACCTTTTTTAAAAAAATATACCCTTTTTTTTACAAAAAAGCAAAAGAAATCTTGACAAAAGCTTTAAAAAATGCGATAATAACAAGGATAGAATATAATTGGTAAATTATAAATTCATTAGCTTGAATTTTTTAATTATTTTATATAAGGAGAAAAAACATGGAAGACAAGAATAACATTGCTAAAACCTATGACCCTGCAGCGGTTGAGGACAGGCTTTATAGTGAGTGGACAGATAAAGGCTATTTTCATGCAGAGCCAGACCCAGACAAGGAGCCTTTTACAATAGTAATCCCTCCCCCAAATGTTACAGGTCAGCTTCACATGGGTCATGCACTTGACCAGACCTTGCAGGACATTTTAATAAGATATAAGCGTATGCAGGGCTATTGCGCCCTTTGGATTCCCGGAACTGACCACGCCGGAATTGCAACTCAAATAAAGGTTGAAGAAAATTTGCGTGTAAACGAAAATTTAACCCGTTATGATTTAGGTCGTGACAAATTTTTAGAGCGTGTCTGGGATTGGAAAAATCTTTATGGTAACAGAATTATAAATCAGCTAAAAAAAATAGGCTCTTCTTGCGATTGGGAGCGTGAACGCTTTACCATGGACGAGGGCTGCTCAAAGGCAGTAAGAGAGGTTTTCGTTAATCTTTATAACAAAGGCCTTATCTATCAGGGCTCAAAAATAATAAATTGGTGTCCTCATTGCATAACTGCACTTTCCGACGCCGAGGTTGAGCACGCAGAGCAGGCAGGACATTTCTGGCATATCAAATATCCAATTAAGGATAGTGACGATTTTGTTGTAATTGCCACCACACGTCCCGAAACCCTGCTTGGTGATACTGCAGTCGCTGTAAATCCCGACGACGAACGCTACAAGGACTTAATTGGCAAAACCTTGCTTTTGCCCCTTACCGACCGCGAAATACCGGTCATTGCAGATGAGTATGTTGATAAGGATTTCGGAACAGGTTGCGTAAAAATCACTCCTGCGCATGACCCTAATGACTTTGAGGTAGGAAAAAGACATAACCTTGAGCAGATTAAGGTTTTAAACGACGACGCAACCATTAATCATTACGGCGGAAAATACGAGGGTATGGACCGCTATGAAGCAAGAAAGGCTATGATTGAGGATTTAGACAAGCTTGGTCTTTTGGTGAAAACTGAGTCTCACACTCATAATGTTGGTCAGTGCTATCGTTGCGGAACAACAGTTGAGCCTATCATTTCAAAGCAATGGTTTGTAAAAATGAAACCTTTGGCTGAGCCTGCAATAGAGGCAGTTAAATCAGGCGAAATTAAATTTGTTCCCGAGCGTTTTTCAAAAACCTATATGAATTGGATGGAAAATGTTTATGATTGGTGCATTTCCCGTCAGCTCTGGTGGGGGCATAGAATTCCTGCATTTTATTGTGACGATTGCGGCGAAACAATTGTTTCAAAAGAGGACATTACTACCTGTCCAAAATGTGGCGGCAAGCTACGACAGGACGAAGACGTTTTAGATACCTGGTTTTCTTCTGCCCTTTGGCCATTCTCAACCCTTGGCTGGCCCGAAAAAACAAAGGATCTTGACTATTTTTATCCCACAAGCGTGCTTGTGACAGGCTATGACATAATATTCTTCTGGGTTTCAAGAATGATTTTCTCTGCTCTTTGCCATACAGGCAAAAAGCCATTTGAACACGTGTTCATTCATGGTCTTGTAAGAGATTCACTCGGCAGAAAAATGAGTAAATCCTTAGGCAATGGCATTGACCCATTGGAAATTATAGAAAAATATGGTGCAGACGCTTTGCGCTTTACCCTTGCTACAGGAAATGCTCCTGGAAACGATATGCGTTTTTATATGGAGCGTGTTGAGGCGAGCCGAAACTTCGCAAACAAGATATGGAACGCATCAAGATTTACTCTTATGAATCTTGATATCTCAGAAAACAAACTTCCCCCTCTTGAAGATTTGCAGCTTGAAGACCGCTGGATACTTTCAAAATACAACTCAGTTGTAAAGGAAGTGACCGACAACCTCGACAAGTTTGAACTTGGCATAGCAGTTTCCAAGCTTTATGACTTTATCTGGGACAATTTCTGCGATTGGTACATTGAGCTTGTTAAGCCTCGTCTTTTCGACAAGGAAAATCCAACTGCTCAAGCGGCTCAATATGTGCTTACCTATGTGCTTTCCAACACCATGAAGCTGTTGCATCCCTTTATGCCTTTTATCACCGAGGAAATTTGGCAGCATCTTCCCCACGAGGGCGAAAGCATCGTGATAAGCTCCTTCCCAACATATGACGAAAAGCTTTGCTTTGAAAAAGAGGAAAAGCAAATGGAAATTATTATGTCGGCAATTACAGCAGTAAGAAACCGTCGTGCCGAAATGAATGTTCCGCCATCTAAGAAAGCGAATATGATAATTGTTACTGACAATAAAGAACTCTTTAGCAAGGGAATACCTTTCTTTGAAAAGCTTGCATCTGCAAGCAATGTAACAATTTGCCAAGACAAGGCTTTGGTAGATTCAAATGCAGTAAACATTGTAGTTGAACTTGCAGAAATATTCCTTCCCATGGGAGAGCTTGTTGACAAGACAAAGGAAATGGAGCGTCTTAACAAGGAAAAAGCACAGCTTGAGGCTGAAATTAAACGTGTTGAGGGAAAATTAAATAACCCTGGTTTTGTTGCAAAGGCTCCTGAAAAGGTGGTTTTAGAAGAAAAAGAAAAGGGCGAAAAATATAAAGAAATGCTTAACAAGGTTTTGGAAAGTATTAAAGCATTGGAAAACATATAAAAATTTTTCATCAAAAATTAATTCTTTAACTTAAAATATGCGTTGTATTTTTAAAATACAACGCATATTTTTTATACCCCTTATTCTATTTCTTCGCATTTCTCACCATCGCAACCTGAGATATGTCTTTATCTTAAAAACTTCAAAGAAGCACTTGAAAAGCCTTGCCTGAAAATAAGGATATATTTTTCAAAAATCATTGCAAAATCAAAACTATTGTGCTATAATATATATGCCATACTCTTAAATTAAAATAGAATAATTCTGTATCCTTGTATATTTTTCACAACGAGGTGTACGCTATTTTGGTAAAAGCGTACTCTCTGACCATATACCTTGTTGTGAAGGATATTTAAGAGTGTGGCAACCTTAAAGTCAGAGCTTGTGCGTTTTTCAGTGCATAACTCTGCAATGGGGTTATGCACTTTTTTTTATATTTAGGAGAAGGGATATGGAAAATAATAACGAAATCCATAGCTGTTGCTTTTTCGGTCATAGAAAGATAGACGAAACACCCGAGCTTATAAACAATCTCACAAAGGCTGTCGAAAATCTAATCATGGAGAATGCTATTACCGACTTTTACTTTGGCAGTAAAAGTGATTTTAATAGTTTGTGCCTTGAAGTCGTTACAAGCTTGAGGGAAAAATATCCGCACATTAAAAGAATTTATGTGCGTTCAGCTTTTCCCGATATTAGCGACAGCTACGAAAATTATCTTTTGGAAAGCTTTGATGAAACCTACTTTCCCGAAAAGATAAGGGGTGCAGGAAGAGCGTCTTATACAGAACGCAATCAAGAAATGATAAACAAGTCAGACTACTGCGTTGTGTACTATGATGAAAACTATCTGCCGCAGAGAAGAACATATAGCAGACGAAGTTTAGCCGACTTTCAACCAAAAAGCGGAACGCATATAGCATACGACTATGCTATGAAGAAAAAAAGAAAAATAATAAATCTATTTACAAGGAGTGAAAACAATGTTTGAATTTTTAAAAAGAAAGAAAAAGCACGAAATAGGGTTTGGCGAGGAAGCTATAAGAAAGTCAAGTGAGGAATTTTTCAAAGAGCACGAATACAAAATGGAACACGACCCCGAATACAGAGAGTCGGTCGAAAAGAGTGTGGCTTTCTTTGATGCTGACCATGAAGCAAAAGAAAAAGCAGGACTTGTAAACAAAATCGGCTCTTACACCTTTACTTGCCCGAACTGCGGCACACTCTGTCAAGGTAACTGGGTACGCTTTGACCACGCAGGAAATCTTCATGGACGCACAGATTGCTTCACTTGTGATATTCATTTAATGGTTTGATGAAATGATAAAGTGAATTTCTTTGCAACATTGAAGTATAACAAAAACAATTTGTCAGAAAGCCTTCCCCTTTGAGGGTAGCATAGCGGCACCGAGGCAATGAATAACAGTCCAGTGGACTGTTAGAACCGAGGTGTGACCGAGTCGCAACGAGACAACAGGTGGGTTTTGCGTAGCAAAACTCGGATGACGTGGTGTAGGGACCGACCTTTTGTGGCGTTGGGCGGAATGACACATAGGTCATTCCCTACAATATTTACACCTCATCAGTCTCGCAAAAGCTCGCCAGCTTCCCCTTTGAGGGGAAGCCCTACAGAAAATGACCCATTTATGGGTATCAAGCAACAACTGCGAGGCTATCAATCCAATAAAAAACGCACTTGTGCGTCGCCAGCAGAGGATAGGGCTATGCCTGAAAATGGAATATCCACCCGCAATTATTATGCGGGTGGATATTTGTTTTTTTATCCGTCAATGCGTTTAGCTCTATACAATTTAAAAATATAAATTTTTTAGTCCTCAAAAATTGCCCTTGCAAAATCCTCAGGATTAAACTCCTGCAAATCATCAATACCTTCGCCCACTCCTACAAATTTAACAGGGATTTTTTGCTCCTGAGAAATTGCAATAACAATTCCTCCCTTTGCAGTTCCGTCAAGCTTGGTTAAAATTATGCCGCTTATGTCGGCAGCTTCTGAGAAAAGCTTTGCCTGGCTTGTGGCATTCTGCCCTGTAGTCGCATCTAAAACAAGCAAAATTTCCTTTGATGCACCTGGAAGCTCTCTTTCAATTACACGAGAAATTTTTTCAAGCTCTGCCATGAGATTTTTCTTGTTATGAAGTCTTCCCGCAGTATCGCAGATTAAAATATCTGTCCCCCTTGCCTTTGCCGCATTGCAGGCATCAAAAACAACCGCCGCAGGGTCGCTATTTTCCTTTTGCTTTATAATGTCACAGTCGCAACGCTTTGCCCATATATCAAGCTGGTCAATAGCTGCCGCTCTGAAAGTGTCGGCAGCGGCAAGCAGAACCTTTTTTCCTTGTCCTTTATAGTATGCCGCCAATTTTCCTATGCTGGTGGTCTTTCCCACTCCATTTACTCCTATCACCAAAATCACCGATGGAGTGGTTTTGATATGCATTGAAGAATCAACTTCAGCCAACATTTCACTCATAACCGCTTTAAGCTCGTCTTTTACATCATTTGAGTCGGAAAGGTGCTTTGCCTTTACTCTCTCACGCAATCTTTCAATTATTTCACACGAGGTTTCCACCCCTATATCTGCCATTATAAGAGCCTCTTCAAGCTCCTCAAAAAATTCCTCATCAACCCTCACAAAAACCTTAAAGACATTATTGACCTGCTCGCCTATTGCCTCCTTGGTTTTTCCAAGACTTTTTTTAAGCTTATCAAAAAAGCCCATACAAATCAAACCTTTCTTTATTTTTGGGGGCTGTAGCAAAATGAAAACATTTTGCTACAGCATCTTTGGGGTGGACGAAAAATAGTGCAGATTGGACAAACTGAGCTGATAATGCCTATACATAGGCATTATCAGTTTACCCGAAGACGTACGTGGGTACGTCGAGATGCGAAGTTTGTTCAAAACACAAGGCATTCTATTGAATAAATTTGTTAAATGACAAATTTATTCTTTAACTTTTGCTTTATTTTAACTTTACAGCTATAACTAAAAGGCTTTGTTAAGCTATTCCCCTACCTTGTGTGGTGTGCACATTTTGCTACACCCCCTCTTTTTGATTTAATTTAAAATCTCATCATCCACATCATCTATTTGCAAGCTCAAAAGCTTTGACACGCCCTTTTCCTGCATGGTAACACCATACATTATATTTGCAGCCTCCATTGTTCCTCGTCTGTGAGTTATTACCACAAACTGCGTCTGTGACAAATAGTTTTTAAGATATGTCGCAAATCTTGACACATTTACATCGTCAAGAGCCGCATCAATTTCGTCTAAAATGCAGAATGGCGTAGGCTTAACTTCAAGTATTGCAAAAAGCAGAGCAATAGCAATAAAGGACTTTTCGCCACCCGAATAAAGACTTAAATTCTGAGCATTTTTCCCTGGCATTTGTGCCTCTATTTCAATGCCGCTTTCCATAATGTCATTAGGGTCTGAAAGATAAAGCCTTCCGTTTCCGCCCCCAAAAAGCTCCTTGAAAACATGAGAAAAGCTTTTGTTTATTTGTTCAAACTGCTTCCCAAAATGCTCCTCCATAAGCTCTTGTGTGGAGTCTATGACCTTGTTAAGATTTTCTTTCGACTGCTCCAGGTCATTTTTCTGATTACTCAAAAATTCATATCTTTCTGAAACTGCCTTAAATTCCTCAATTGCATCAACATTTACACTTCCCAGAGCCTTTATTTTTCCACGAAGCTCGGCAACCTGACGAGCCGCTTCCTTTTCGTCCTCGACAGAAATTTTTATTTCCTCGGCGGTAGTCTGGGTAAGCTCATAATCGTCCCAAAGTCGATTTATGATATTTTCGTTGTCTGACACAATTTTGTTTTGCTTATTTTCAGCTCTTGAAAGCTCTTGCTGTAGCAAAATCATGCGGTCAGTAACGTCCTTGTTGTTATTTTGAATTGCCTTTAAGCTTTCAACAACACTTGTCTTTTCTTTCTCAATTTCAGCAATTCTTTCTTTGATTTCAATTGATTTTTGCTTTATTGTTTCTATTTCTTCATTCTTTAATGCAATTTTTTCTTCTAAAAGCTTATTCTTCTCGTCAAAGCTTTCCTTGTCTTTGGCTTTTGCGCTCAAAAGCTCCTCATCAGCGGCAATTTTCTGCCTCAACTGATTAATTGTTTCTTCTGAATATTTGATTCCCTGCTCTATTTCTTTTAAGCTGAGTGTTCCCTCCAAAAGTTCCTTGGCTCTTTCTTCTTTTTCCTTTGAAAGCTCTTCATACTCCCCTTCTTTTTCGCCAATAAGAGCATTTTTGTCTTCAATTTCATTTTCGGTCTTTCGTGCCTTGGCAATAAGCTTTGCAATTTCCTCGCTGCTTTCCTTTAACTGCTCCTCTATCAGCATAAGCTCATCATCATATACCTTTTTGGACTCGTCACTATTATTAAGAGTTGCTTGCAGGTGCTCACAATTGTTCTTTAAAACAAGTAATTCATTTTCATATTCTCTTGCCAATGGCTGATAGCCCAAAAGCTGAGTGTTTATGTTTTTAATATCGCTTTCATTCTCTGCAATAGCGTCATTTAATTCCTTTAATTTTAAATTAAGCTCTGCAATTTCAGACCCTAAAGTTTTTATCTCGCCCGCACGGGATAAAAATCCTCCTGATTTATTTACGCTTCCTCCCGACATTGAGCCGCCTGCGTTTAATATATCTCCCTCAAGGGTTACAACCTTAAACTTATATGAAAATTTCCTGCTTACTGAAATTGCATTGTCAATGTTGTCAATCACAACTGTTCTTCCCAAAAGATTTCCTACAATTCCATCATACTTCTTATCATTTTTAACAAGAGCATCAGCAATGCCCACAAAGCCTTTTTCGGAAGAAACTTCCTTTGCTAAATCCAGTTTTTTTGCATGGACTGAGCTCACAGGCAAAAATGTCACTCGGCCTGCATGGGTTTTTCTCAAATACTCTATTGCCTCTTTTGCATCCTCCTCTGTTTCTACCACTATGTTCTGCATAGCGGCTCCCAAAGCCGATTCAATGGCAACCACATACTTTTTGCTAACCTCTATAAGTCCCGAAAGGGTGCCATAAATTGAAAGCCTTTTAAGTTCACTTGCCTGAAGAACTGCTTTTACGCTTTTTGAATATCCCTCATAGGAATTTTCCATGCCCTCTAAAATTTTCTTCTGAGAGGTCTTGGAATTGAGCGACACGCTCATTTCATCTGCTTTTTTGCGATTTTCTCCATATATTTTTTCCTTTTCTTCAAGACGATCGGAAAGCTCTTTTATGCGTTCTTGCATAGAATCGCATTTTTTTGTTTTTTCAGAAATCTCTGACATTTTTTCCAAAAGCTCTGACCTTAATGTGTCAATGCTCATGTCATGGCTTTTGCGCTCCTGTTCAACCGTCTCACGACGTTCTAAAAAGCTTGTTCTAAGACTTTCCATTCCCGCAATTTTTGCCTTCTGTGCCGCCAAATCATTCATTTGTTCAATTATATCGCCCTTTATTTTGTCAATTTCGGTGCGGCATTTTGATATTTGGTCAAAAACCCTCTCATTGTCCTTTTGTATATTCTCAAAATCTAACAAAAATTCCTCCGAGCGTTTTTGGTCATCTGCAATTAACTTTTCAAGCTCCTTTATCTGGTTATCCTGAGAAGCCATTTCTTCCTTTATTGCAGCTATTTCATTGTCTACACGAAAGCTTGTCGATATATTGTTTTTTATGTCATTTTCTGCAATGGAAATTTCGTTTGCTGCCGCCATGCTTACAGCTTCATTTTCTATAAGCTCGGCATTTTTTCTTGCCTGCTCCTCGTCTTTTTGGGTGCTTTTTTCATACAAAGCATTACGCTTTTTCTCAATCTCGGTTTCCTTTGACTTTAAATCCTCAATTTCCTCAAAAACAGATTTATATTCTTCCTCTGCCTTTTTTAGGAGCTCCTTATTTTTCTCAAGATTTATAAGGCACATGCTTACATCAAGACCTTTATATTCGCCATATAAGCTAAGATATTTATGTGCCTTTTTGGATTGGTTTTCCAATGGTTTTAGTTGTGATTCAAGCTCAAGAACAATATCATTAATTCTTACAAGATTGTCATTGACAGCCGCTAATTTTCGTTGTGCCTCGTCCTTTCTATGCTTAAACTTAGATACACCTGCTGCCTCTTCAAAAAAGCTTCTTCTGTCCTCCGCCTTTGTAGATAAAATCTGGGACACATTTCCCTGACCTATCATAGAATACCCATCACGACCTATACCTGTATCCATAAAAAGCTCAACAATATCCTTTAAGCGGCAATTTGCACGATTTATCTGATAGACACTTTCGCCCGAACGGAAAACTCGTCTTGTAACCATAATTTCATCAAATTCAATGGGAAAAAGCCCCGTCGAATTATCAAGAACAAGGCTTACCTCGGCAAAATTTACCGGTTTTCTGTTTTCTGTACCCGCGAAAATGACATCCTGCATATTAGAACCACGCAATGATTTTGCGCTCATTTCACCCATAACCCAACGGATTGCATCTGAAATATTACTTTTTCCGCTGCCATTAGGACCCACGACCGATGTTACTCCCTGACCAAAATCAAGCACTGTTTTGTCAGCAAAGGATTTAAATCCCTGCAATTCAATTCTTTTTAAATACATTTTCTCACCTGCCTTTTATTTTTATCTCGCCCTTTTTAATTTCTGGGTTACCCTTTATTTTGAGATTTTTTCCAAAGTTTTCTTTTATTCTTTTTATATTTTCCCTTTTTTGACCTACCGCCTTTGAAACCTCGGCGGGGTTTACCGAAACAAAAATCTCTTTTTCGTAAATATTTTCAATGTTTTCTGCAATTTTATCATAATATAATTTTGACCTTACTATCTCGCCAAATGCACTATGAAATGGTCCTGCCACAACCGAGCCGTCAGAAGATATTTCATCGGTATTTTGCAAGCCTATTCTTATCACTTCTATTCCTGCTTCTGTGAATTTTTTCAAAAGTTTGCTGCAAAGTTCTGCCGCTTCCTCTGTGGTTTGAGGCTTGTATTTCCCCTCTTTATACATTTTTTCCAAAGCGGTATCCCTTATCACAAGAGTGGGATAAATTCTAACAAAATCAGGTTTTAGTGCAATTAGTTTTTGGGCGGTTTCAAGAGATTTATTAAAAGTATCTCCTGGCAGTCCTGTCATCATTTGCAAGCCTAATTTTACAGGGTATTTGCGAATTATTTCTACTGCCTTTTTTACATCCTCTGCGCTATGACCTCTGCATGATGCCAAAAGCACGCAATCGTCCATGCTCTGAACACCAAGTTCTAAAGAGGTTGCATTATACTTTATAAGCCTTCTCATAACCTCATGATTTATATAATCAGGTCGGGTGGAAACCCTTATGCCCGAAACTTCTTTTTTTTCTACATACAAATAAGCACAGGACAACAATTCTTCCTGCAGCTTTTCGTCAATGCCTGTAAAGCTTCCACCGAAAAATGCAATTTCAATTCTTGAATTTTTTCTCGGCAAAAGCTTTAAATGCTCTTCTATAATTGACTTGACATTTTCATAGCAAATTTCGTTATTTGTTCCCGTAATCCTATGTTGATTGCAAAAAACACAATCAAAGGGGCAACCCATATGGGGAACAAAGACAGGTATATTATAATATTTCATATCCCATATCCACCAATGCTTTTTTTGCAGCATTCTGCTCGGCATCCTTTTTGCTCATTCCCTCTCCCAAGGACAATCTTTTTCCATTCATTAATGCCTCAACAACAAAGTTTTTTCTATGGTCAGGACCGTTTTCTTCAACAACCCTATAAAGCACAGAATTTGCGTGTTTTTGAACCTCTTCCTGAAGCATTGTTTTATAATCATGATAGGTTTTTCTGCCATCAAGAGCAAGATGCAGAGATTTTTTCATAATATTTAAAACCCATTTTTTAACAGTCTCAAAATCACTATCAAGATATATTGCAGCAATTATTGCTTCAAAGGCATCGGACAAAATAGAAGCTCTCTCTCTTCCTCCTGTTGCGTCCTCGCCTTTTCCAAGCAGGAGTGCATCCCCTATTTTTATAGCCTTCGCAAAATCAGCCAAGGACTGTTCGCACACCAAAGATGCTCTTATTTTAGAAAGCTCCCCTTCCTTTACCAGAGGCAGTTTCCCAAACAAATACTCACTCACTATTATGCTAAGGACAGAGTCTCCCAAAAATTCTAATCTTTCATTGCATTGACAACGCTTTTCATTTCCATATGAGCTATGTGTAAGAGCAAGAGTTAAAAGCTTTTTATTTTTAAAGTCATATCCTAAATTCATTTTTGCAAAATTAACTCCTTTCCCTTTTTATTTTAAAAGACAAAACTCTTAAATTACCCTCAAAAAAGAAATAACTCCACAAGGGGTTTTTACTCCCCTTGTGGTATCTTTTTTCAGGCTCTTTCCTTAATGTAATTAACTGCGTCACCAACTGTTGAAATTTTTTCTGCATCCTCATCAGGAATTTCAATATCAAATTCAGTTTCCAAGCCCATAATTAATTCAACGATATCAAGAGAATCAGCTCCCAAATCATCAACAAATGATGATTCCATGGTAATTTCAGATTCATCTACGCCCAACTGCTCAACTAACACATTTTTTACCTTTTCAAATTCCATATTTTTCACCTCCTAATAATGCCAAATTTTTTGTCTGGCGGCATTTTTTCTTTTTTTAAAAGCAAGAAACCAACCTATACCATTATAACTAAGATTTTGCAATTTTGCAACATATTTTTGAAATTTTTTAAGGAAATTTTTTACAAACCCCAACATATATATTAAAGGGGTGATACATATGAAACGTTTTTTTATAATTTTAATATTGTTTTTGTGCCTTTTCTTTTTCATTCCATATCTTGTAATATACAATTTTTCGGGGTTTTACATACCTCCCAACGAAAAAAAGGCTGAAACCTACGAAAGCATTTTAGTCTATGTAAAAGATGAGGACAAGGTTTTAAAAATGGATATGTCGCAATATTTAAAAGAGGCAGTTTCTGCAGAAATGCCTGCAGAGTTTGAGCTTGAGGCTCTAAAGGCTCAAGCCACAGCTGCAAGGACATATCTTGTAAACAGAAAAAATGCAAAAAATGAAGATGCAAAAAACTATCACAAGGGAGCCGACATCTGCACCGACTCAACCCATTGCAAGGCATGGATAAGTGAGGAGGCACGCCGAAAAAGCTGGGGAGAAGAAAAGCAAGACGAGTATTGGGAAAAAATCTCACAAGCGGTTGAAGATACTGCAGGAGTTCTTATAACCTATAATGACACTCCCATTTCAGCAGTTTACCATTCCACCTCCTCAGGCTTTACAGAAAATGCAGTAGATGTGTGGGGAAATCATGTCCCCTATCTTGTAAGTGTGCAAAGCAAAGGTGAAGAGGCGTCCCCAAGATATCGCTCGGAATGTACTTTAAGTATTGAAGAATTTAAATCTATCGCCGAGGCAAAGTTTTCCGACCTTGATTGGAATTCAGGGCTGGTTGGAGAAATTGAAAGAAGTGATGCAGGAGGCATAAAAACCATTGAAATAGGCGGCAGGAAAATAAGCGGTGCTGAATTTCGCACCCTCTATTCCCTCAGGTCAACAAACGCAAATATATCCTTGGTTGATGATAGTATATATATCGATGTAACAGGCTTTGGTCATGGCGTTGGAATGAGTCAATATGGTGCAAATTACCTTGCCTCGACAGGAATGAACTACAAAGAAATTTTAAAAAGCTACTACACAGGGGTTGAGGTTTTATAGTGTAAAAAAGTAATAACTTTTATCTAAACTAAACATTTAAAAGGCTGAACGATCATCATCGTTCAGCCTTTTATTGCAATTTTTATCATTTTTAAACTCACGATAAAAGCAATCTATCCCCTTTGGCATATAGTCATATCTTCCTCTTCTATGCCATAAATGAGATAATCATTTATATTATCAAAAATCAATCTATAGTATCTTTAAAATCAAAAT
Source organism: Clostridia bacterium (assembly GCA_045606465.1). GTDB lineage: Bacteria > Bacillota > Clostridia > UBA1381 > UBA1381 > CAKSQL01. The sequence goes on from JAZURZ010000153.1 coordinate 19,505, forward strand.
CCTTACCTGGAAGAATTGCATTTAATACAATACCCAAAATTGAAGCTACTGCCAATGATGTAAGAGAAATTGTTACATTGCCTATAGCAAAGCTTACAGTTCCAACTCCCAATGCTGAAACAAGAATTATAGCTGCAACAATCAAGTTTCTGCTCTTTGTAAAGTCAACATTATTTTCAACAACGTTTCTTACTCCTATTGCAGAAATCATTCCATAAAGAACGAATGAAATTCCGCCAATTACTGCTGTAGGAATAAGATTTACCAAAGCTGCAAACTTGGGTGAGAATGAAAGTATAACTGCAATGATTGCCGCTATTCTTATAACTTTTGGGTCATACACCTTTGACAACACCAAAACACCAGTGTTTTCGCCATAGGTTGTGTTTGCAGGTCCGCCAAACAACGCAGACAATGTGGTTGCAAGACCGTCACCCATAAGTGTTCTATGCAAGCCTGGCTTTGCGATAAAGTTTTTGCCTACAGTTGAAGATATAGCAGAAATATCGCCGATATGTTCCATCATTGTAGCCAATGAAATAGGAAGAATAGCTATTATAGAACTTACAATCAAAGATGTGTTTGTCCAGTCTATTCCACCAAAAACAGTTCCGTCCCATTTTACAGGAATACCAATCCATGCGGCATTTTTGAGTTGGTCAAGAGCTGATACTGAGAAAAGCTTAAGACTTTCGTTTCCGAACATTGCAATATATTCTCCGCCATCGGTTGCAACTGTCTTTCCGCACGCAAGTGCTAAAATTGCAGCAACAAAGCAAGCACCTAAAACACCAAGAAGAATAGGAATAATTTTTGCCATTCCCTTACCCCAGATGTTGAACACTATAACAATAGCAAGTGCAATAATTGCTATTAACCAGTTAGCCTGACAGTTACCAACTGCACTGCCAGCAAGACCTAAGCCTATAGCAATGATGATAGGACCTGTTACAACAGGTGGGAAAAATTTCATAACCTTCTTTATTCCCGCCAATTTTATAAGCCCTGCAAGAACAAGATATACTAATCCTGCGCAAGCCACACCAAGACAAGCATACGGAAGCATTTCGGTATTAGACGCTCCACCATCTAATAAAGGAGCAACCGCTGCATATCCGCCCAAAAATGCGAAAGAAGAACCCAAAAATGCAGGAACCTGTCTCTTTGTTAAGATATGGAAAAGCAAGGTTCCCAAGCCTGCCATTAAAAGTGTTGTTGCAATGTCAAGACCTGTCAGCAATGGCACCAAAACCGTTGCTCCGAACATTGCAAACATATGCTGGAATCCCAGCACTAACATTTTACCCACACCAAGGGTTTTTGCATCATAAACTGCATCTGTTGTTTTGTTTGACATAATTAAAATCTCCCCTAAAATTTATTTTGGTCCTCTTTAAAAATATGGCATAAAAAAACCTGCCTTAAATTCAAGCAGGAAAAACTTTTGAAAAATAAATTATGCTAAATTTGATATTTGCCCTGCCGACACTTTATATAAATTTAAAGACAGACCATTTACTTTTTTTATTATAGCATAATATGAATTATTTGTAAATAGATTTTTAAAATAAATGTCGAATTTTTAGAGAGGAAATATCCATGTATATTGTAATAGTAAAATAAAAACTTAAGAGGCTCATTAAAATGAGCCTGTTAGATTTTTATTCAACAACCCATTCAATTTTTCCTGCAACGCCTGATGTCATGCCCTTTCGGGAAGAATCAACCTCAAAAACTTTTTTAAGTGTTGTTCCAATGCTTCTGAAAACCGCTTCCCAAATGTGGTGAGCATTTGCTCCCTTAAAAATATCTATCTGCATTGTGCATGCCGCACCCTGAACAAATCCCTCCAAAAAGGCAAATAAATCCTCAGAATACATTCCCTCTACTTCTTTTGCAATTTCTACGCCATGGCAATCTATATCTATATAAGCTCTTCCCTCAAAGCTTATTGCGGTTTGAGCCTTTGCCTCGTCAATAATTCCAATTGCATCTCCAAAGCCATATGCACCATCAGTGCGTTTTATGTACTCAGCACAAGCTTTTCCAAAGGCAATTCCCAAATCCTCACAAATAACATGAGTGAGAGTAAACTCGGCAAGAGCCGTTTTCGTTTCAATATTGAACCCACCGCGCCATGCTATATGCTCCAGCATATGATTTAAAAATGGTATGGTTGTTTTTATATTTTTCCTATAATCATTTTTCAATGGCGAAAAATCTAAAACCACTGACATCTCAGATTCGGTTGTTTTTCTTGTGACTTTTATTGGATTCATATTAACACTTCCTTTTTTTGGCAAAAAACTGATTTAAATTTTTATTTTCTGTCTGTCACTGCAAGACCATGTGTGTCAAAGCCTTCAAATTCTGCAAATTTTGCTGCATATTTTCTTACATTCTCAAAGCCATCTTTAGATGCATATCCCACAGATGAGCGCTTTAAAAAGTCCATAACTGATACGCTTGAATAGGTTTTTGCAAATCCGCCTGTTGGCAAAATTGCATTTGGTCCCAAAACAAAATTGCACAATGTAACAGGTGTGTAATCCCCCAGCAAAATCTCGCCTGCATTTTTAATTTTAGGCAAGGTTTCAAATGGGTTTTTGGTCATTACCTCCATATGCTCAGGCGCATAGTCATTTACAAATTGTATTGACTCCTTTAATGAATCGGTTAAAATTACTCCGCCATAGGTTTTGTAATTTGTTGTTATGAAATTTCTTCTCTGCTCTGAAATTTTATCAAGCTGACGATTCATTATTGGTATAACCTTATCAACCAATTCCTTTGAATGAGTCACTAAAAGTGCTGCGCTGTCGGGGCCATGCTCTGCTTCAATCATCCAGTCAAGAGCTGCCTTTTCGGGGTCTGCAGTTTCGTCGCACAAAATTATAACCTCGCTGGGACCTGCAGGGAGTCCTGCGTCTATATGGCTTGCAAGAACTCTTTTTGCGGCGGTTGCATAACTATTTCCGGGTCCGATAATTTTATGGCATTTTGGAATAGTTTCGGTTCCATACGCAACTGCGGCAACAGCTTGTATTCCGCCCACTTTATAAATTTCTGTAATACCTATAATTTTAGCTGCTGCAAGAATTGCGTCATCCACTTCGCCTTTTGCATTAGGAGGGGTTACAACAACAATTTTGGGAACCTTTGCAACGACTGCAGGGATACCAAGCATACACAAAACCGAAGGGAAACTTCCCTTGCCATGAGGAACATACAAGCACACATCAACTATAGGTGTGGTTTTTTCGCCAACCATAAGACCTTCATCTACCATTGTAAACCACATTTCCTCAGGCAGTTGTTTTTCATGAAAATCATAAATATTTTTATATGCGTATTCAATTGCCGCACGTGTTTCGGCGTCACATCTTTCATATCCTGCCTCAATTTCTTCTTTTGTGACCTTCATTTGTTCAGAGGTAAGCTTTACATGGTCGAATTTTTCAGTATATTCAAGCACTGCCTCATCGCCACGCACCTTTATGTCGTTTGAAACCTCAAGCGCCACCTTCATCTGCTCAGTAATATCAAGCTCGGCACGACGCATTATAAACTCATATTCTTCCTTTGTCATTTCTGACAGCTTGTAAATATTTGGCTGCATGTAATTTTCCTCCTGTAGTAATTATTTATAGGTAATTCTTATTTAAACAAATCACGCATTTTATCTAAAAAGTTTTTTTGCTTTTTATAGTTTTTACCCTCTGAGACTGCTTCAAACTCCCTTAAAAGCTCTTTTTGTTTTGAGGTAAGTCCCTTGGGAACTTCAACATCTATTGTTACAAATTCATCTCCCCTATTTTTACCTCTTATATAGGGAATTCCCTTTCCTCTCAAGCGAAACACAGATCCTGGCTGGGTGCCCTCAGGGATATCATATTCCACAAGACCGTCAAGGGTAGGAACTTTTACTGTTGCACCAAGTGTTGCATCAACAAAGGTGACAGGTAAATCAATATAGACATTATAGCCATCACGCTTAAACATCTGATGTGGCTTTACCCTGACAGTAATGAGCAAATCTCCTGCAGGACCGCCTCTTTCTCCAGGCTCGCCTCGTCCTGCAAGCTGCATGGTCTGACCATTATCAATTCCTGCAGGAATATCAACCTCTATTGTCTTTGTTTTTCTTACCTTGCCGCTTCCATGACAATCCTTACAAGGGTCATTTATAATTTTTCCCTCTCCACGACATTGAGGACAGGTTGTTACATTTGTCATATATCCTAAAGGAGTTCTTGTCTGAGTCCTCACCTGACCGCTTCCGCCGCACTTTGGACAGGTAGAGCTTTGAGTTCCAGGCTTTGCTCCGCTTCCGTTACAGGTAGAGCATTTTTCCTGCTGAGTAAGAGTCATTTTCTTTTTGCAGCCAAATGCTGCCTCTTCAAAAGTAACATCAATAACCTGACGCACGTCCTGACCTCTTATTGGTCCATTTCTTCTTCTGCCACCGCCGCCAAAGCCGCCGAATATATCCGAGAAAATGTCACCAAAATCAAAACCGTCAAAGCCACCAAAGCCGCCCCCTCCTGCTCCGAAGTTAGGGTCAACTCCTGCATGGCCATATTGGTCATAGCGTGACTTTTTTTCAGGGTCGGACAAAACTCCATATGCTTCATTTACTTCCTTAAATTTAGCCTCTGCTTCCTTATCTCCAGGATGCAAATCGGGATGATATTTTTTTGCCTCTCGTCTGTATGCTTTTTTAAGTTCATCCTCCGATGCTCCTTTGGAAACTCCAAGGACCTCATAATAATCTTTCTTATCTGCCAATTTTTTCACCTACCAAACGTTTTAATTATATCAAAAATTTAAAGTCTTGTAAATAGCTATTATAAACAAATTTAAAATATACAAAATCTTTTTTTAAGTTAGTCGAACGAGAATAATCCGAACACGCATTAAAAGCCTTCTTAAAAAAATGGGAGTGTCCCCACAAAATCAGCAATGCTATTTGTTGGAACACACCATTTTATTTTTTAAAAAAGACTTATTTAACCTCGTATTCAATCTCAAAGATTTCCTCTTCTGGATTCTGCACTCTGTAAACCATCATGCCGCCTGCTTCAAGTGTTAAATTAATGCAATCGGTGCTTTCATATGCACAATATTGTTCTCCGTCAGCTCTTGAAAACTTATACAAGCGATAGTTTTTACTAAGTGGCAAGGAAGGGAAAATTCTCCCCACTGCCATATTCATGAGAATAGATTTTTGTTGTAGATGCAACAAGTCCATTTGCAAGGAATGACAAAATTATAAATACGCAACATTTTTTCGAAATTTTGTCCCCTTCCTTCATTTAGGTGTTAATTATAAGGGCAACTATGCTTAAGCAATTCTAAAGCCTGACAAAGGCTCTTTAAAAAGAATAGCCGAAACACCTATAGGAACAAGCATTGCTAAATTGTTGACAAGACCTGTCACCGACAAGGGGCCTGCTGACAAAGCGGTTATATATGCAAGCTGATAAAGCACACTCAAGGTACCAAGAATCATACCCGCAACTATTGTAGCAGTTGACGCTCCCACAAGATACCTTGAAAAAACAATGGCTGCAAACATAAAAACAAAACCATTTATTAAAATTCCATCAGTAGTATTATTTATGTTATCATTTCCAAGCTTTGACAAAAATACTGATTTTGCCGTCGCAATCAGACACAAAACACCAATCAACAAATACTGAACCATACTTACACTCACTCTTTTATGTTTTTTACATTAAGAAGTTGCAGCAAAATGAAATTTTTTACATTTTGCTGCAACATTTACAGTTATAAGATACCACTATTGTCATAAAATGTCCAGCAAATATTGCCCTACATTTTAGTTGTTGTCATTATCTACCTCACGATAGTCTGCCTCATACACATTGTCGGGACCTTGATTGTTTTCGCCTTGTGCCCCTTCTTTAAAATCATTAGGATTAAAGCCCGCTCCGCCTTGAGGATTTGCCTGCTGATAAAGCTTTTCAGAAACCTTATAAAATGCCTGCTGCAAGTTCTCTGTCGCTGCCTTTATAGCCTCGGTATCAGTTCCTTGCAAAGCCGCCTTTACCTTTTCAATCTCTGCCTTTACAGGAGCTTTGTCGTCCTCGCTCATTTTGTCGCCAATTTCATTTAATGTCTTTTCCGACTGATAAACAAGGCTCTCGGCATTATTTCTGGTTTCTACCTCTTCTTTACGCTTTTTATCCTCTTCTGCATATTTTTCTGCCTCTTTAACTGCTCTGTCAATATCTTCGTCGCTCAAGTTTGAAGAAGCTGTAATTGTAATCTTCTGTTCATTTCCTGTGCCCATATCCTTAGCTGAAACATTAACAATACCATTAGCGTCAATATCAAAGGTTACTTCAATCTGAGGCACGCCTCTTGGAGCAGGAGCAATTCCTGTAAGGCTAAATCTTCCAAGAGTTTTGTTGTACTGCGCCATGTCACGCTCGCCTTGGAGAACATGAACCTCAACGCTGGTCTGACCATCTGCCGCAGTTGAGAATATCTGCGATTTCTTTGTAGGAATGGTTGTATTTCTTTCAATTAATCTTGTAAAGACTCCGCCCATCGTTTCAATACCAAGTGAAAGAGGAGTTACGTCCAAAAGAAGAACACCAGTTTCCTCACCGCCGAGAACTCCTGCTTGTCTTGCAGCACCTACTGCAACACACTCGTCGGGGTTGATGCCCTTATGAGGCTCTTTTCCCATTTCCTTTTTAACAGCTTCCTGAACTGCGGGAATTCTTGATGAGCCGCCAACCAAAAGCACTTCATCTATTTGCGAAGAAGAAACCCCTGCATCACTCATTGCATTTCTTATGCAAGCAATTGTTCTGTCCACCAAATCAGCAGTAATCTCATCAAACTTTGCCTTTGTAAGGGTGATGTCCATATGCTTAAG
>JAZURZ010000154.1:0-8773 GCA_045606465.1 Clostridia bacterium
AAATATGGTTATATTAAATCTTCTTTAAAGATTTAGTATACTTATTCATCAGAACTTATCAAGCTCTAACTTCTCGTACTTCTTTTAAAGTACCACTGACTTTTTTCGTAATCTGTTATTCCGAATTTCTGTCATAAAAAACTCATAGTTTTGTGAACCTTAGTTCACTGACAAGAACTCTGCACTGTTTATTTTTCAATGTACAATTCCTAACATCATTTATATGATGCTTTTGTCTGCCCTTTTTTCGACAGCTTTATGATTATATCACATCGTTTTGCTGTTGTCAAGAGGTTTTTTGAAACTTTTTTATTTTTATTTTAAAAAAAGTTTCTCCTACTCTCTTTTTCCTGAGCGACTTGTTTATTTTACTATCTTTTTTCCATTTTGTCAATATCTTTTTTCGACTTTTTTCTATCTTTGGTGATTTCTCGTTTTATTATTACCTTTTTTTTCTCTTTTTATGCTATTTTATACAAAAACAAGGCGAAGCATATCGCTTGCCTTGTTTTGGGTTATATTTTAAAAATATCTTTCCTAATTAATATATGCCAAATCATGAATTTAAAGCTTGATCTAAATCTGCAATTATGTCATCAGGATTTTCAATTCCCACGCTTAGGCGAATTAAATCTGAGCCTATACCGCCCTCTTTTAATTGTTGCTCATTCATCTGGCGATGGGTTGTGCTTGCCGGGTGAAGGGCACAGGTGCGTGCATCTGCAACATGAGTTACAATTGCTGCAAGCTTCATATTGTCCATTGTCTTAATTGCCTGCTCTCTTCCTCCCTTTACTCCAAAGCTGATAACACCGCTTGCACCGCAGGGGAGATATTTCTTGACGAGTTCATAATAGGAATTATTTTTTAATCCGGGATAATTTACCCATGCAACCTTATCGTTATTTTGCAAAAATTCTGCAACTTTAAGTGCATTTTTGCTATGTGCAGGCATTCTTAAATGCAGGGTTTCAAGTCCAAGATTCAACAAAAAGGCATTCTGAGGAGATGGTGAAGAGCCTAAATCTCTCATAAGTTGTGCTCTTGCTTTAGTTATAAAAGCAAGCTTTCCAAATTTTTTGGTATATACCACTCCATGATATGATTCGTCTGGAGTAATAAACTCTGGAAATTTGCCGCTTTTTTCCCAATCAAAATTGCCGCTGTCAACTATAACTCCACCGAGTGAAACTGCATGGCCATCCATATATTTTGATGTTGAGTGAATTACTATGTCGGCACCAAAGTCAAAAGGTCGGCACAAAATAGGGGTTGCAAAGGTGTTATCTACTGCAAGGGGAACATTATGAGCATGTGCAATTTTTGCAAATTTTTCTATGTCCAAAACATTCAAAGCGGGGTTTGCAATTGTTTCACCCATTAAAAGTTTAGTTTTATTTGTAAAAGCAGACGAAATTTCCTCCTCATCGGCATCGGGGTCAACAAAGGTTACATCTATTCCAAAGCGTTGCAATGTAACACCCAGCAGATTAAAGGTTCCGCCGTAGACCTTTGCAGAACACACAATATGATCTCCTGCATTACAAAGTGTCATGACAGTCATAAGAGTTGCCGCTTGTCCTGATGAAGTCATCATCGCACCGACACCACCCTCGAGGGCAGCTATTTTTGACTCGACTGCACCAACTGTCGGATTTGCAAGTCTTGTATAAAAATACCCTTCAGCCTCCAAATCAAAAAGCTTTCCCATGTAATCACAAGTATCATATTTAAATGTAGTGCTTTGATATATAGGCAACACTCTTGCATCACCATTTTTAGGAGTATATCCTGCCTGAACGCAATTTGTTTCAATCTTCATATTAAACCATTCCTTCATTATATTTATACATTTTATATTATACATAAGCAAAAGGAAAAAATCAACAATTAAATTTACTTTTTTAAAAAAGTTGCGGCAAAAAGCTTTTCTTTTTGCCACAATTGTTGTTACTTTTCAATTACTATCTGTCTTAAGGTTTCGTCCCACAAAACCTTTGCACCTAATTTTTCTGCAACCAATCTTGCAGGAGTATAAGTTCTTTCGTTTCTAATTATTGGAGAGGTATCCATTGTAACCTTTTCTGGCACTGTTTCACCTGGGAGGTCAGGATCTACTCCTGTTCTTACAACAGTGTAAAAAACCAAGAGATATTGGTCTTCTAGATCTTTTCCTTCCAACTCATTGCCCTCAAGGTCAACCATTAGAGTAGGGTCATATGTAAAATAAATTGCCATATTATTTTTCCCATTAATCAGGAGCCCATATGTCTTGTATTCTGTATAATAATCAAAGTCTGCACTGGATGAAGAGCCGCTTTTTCTTAAAACTGCTACCAGATTTTTCCTTCGCTGTTTTTAAAAATAGTTAGGAAATCTCCTTTTTTGATTTCATCTGATGTTATTTCATTTCCGGCATTATCAAAAAGTAAAACTCCTTCTTCGAAATCCATACCATCTTTTTGGGCATATACAAATTCTTTTTTTATTTTTCTTTCAACGCTTGTTGAAGAATTGTTTTCTGCAAATACACTTGCTCCCGAAAACAAAAGTACTAAAGCCATGATAATTGACAAGATTTTCTTTTTCATTTTTTTCCTCTCTTTTTTAAAAGATATAAAACAAATATCTTATTTTATTATACCTTATCAAAATAAAAAAATCAATAGACTTAACTAAAAACTGCGACAAAAAGGGTTTTTCCTTTTGTCGCAGTTTATGTATTTAGTAAGAAGAAAATATGGAGATTTATTTTTTAAATGTTATCTTTTTATAGTTACTGTTCCATCCTGATTTTCAACTACTTCTGCATCAAGTACTTGTGTGAAGAAATCTACAGGAACATATGTTACACCGAAATCACCTGACACTACAAGCTCGGGAGCTTTTGAAAGTGTGTATGGCATCATTCTGCTCTTTGCATATTCATTTACTCCAATAACAAAGTTTACACCCATAGGAATTGTTCCCACAGTGATTTTTTTTAGCTCATTGTCCCAATTTACTTCAAGTCCAAGACCCTCTACTGCTATGCGCAATGGGAGCATTGTAATATCTTCTGATTTTACAACATCTTCAGCCTTTATTTCTACAGAAGCTTGAGTTGTGTTCTCTTCAGATTCTTGTCCCGGATTTACAATAGATTCATCAACAACTATAATCTTTTCAGGAGTTGTTTGTCCGGGAATGCTTAATTGTACGATTGTATAGAAAACTAAAAGATATTTATTCTCAAGGTTTTTATCAGTTATTTCATTTCCCTTAAGGTCAATAACTTCTGTGGTTTCTTCATTAAAGCTTATAGCTAAAGTGTTTTTGTTATTGATTAACATTCCATATGTATCTGATGTTTTGTAAAAATCAAAGTCTGCATTTGATTCTGTTTCGCCTATTCTCAAAACTGCTATTAAAGTTTTTCCCTCGCTATTTTTGAAAATGGTCAGAAGGTCGTCTTTTTTAATTTCATCTGATGTAATTTTGTTTCCGAAATTATCAAAAAGCAATACGTCCTCTTCAAAATTCATGCCGTCCTCTTGCGCATAAACAACCTCTGCTGTTATACCAGACTTTTCTTCAATTTCTGTTACAACATTAGGATCCTCAACTGTTGCAGGAATATTTTCCTCTGCAAACACTCCAAAACCTGATGATAAAATTGACAAAGCCAAAGTAAGTAATAAAATTTTCTTATTCATTTTGTTCCCTCTCTTTTTTTAAAATTTTTATATTCACCTTATCGGTTACATGTATATAGACGGAGCATTTTTATTTTTGTTCCATTTTTAAATAAAAAATTATATTTTTCTTTTTTTATGAGATAATATAATTATAAGAATGTTTTAATCTTTTTTAAACATCTTAAAAACAAACGCCTTATCTGCCCACGATAAAGCGTAATTTTAAAAAAGTGGGCAGAAAGGATTTTAACTAATATGAATAATATTAAAGCTTTTATTATGGTTTGTGCTATTTCAATTATGCTATCTGCTTGTGGCACAAATAACAGTGGAAGTAATAATGATAGCAACAATGGCAGCAGTAGCAATAATAGTAGTAACAATAGTGCTAACAATAACTCTACTGCATATGAGTCTCCTGCTACGACAGGTGATGCAATGTCAAAAGCCGGAAGCAGTATAGGAAACACTGTTGAGGATATTACAAATGGTGCAGGAGAAATGGTTGAAGATGCGGGAAACGCTGTAGGCAATAGCGTTAGAAGTATAACAGGAGCCAGATAAAAGACATAGGGTGTAAAAAATTTTTTACACCCTACTTTTTTATAATATTTTCTATATTATTTTATCTTTTTACGTTCTGGGCTTTTTTACAACCCTTATTTTAATTTCTGAATTCTTATATCATCGCCTTTAAAATGAAGTATTGTAAAAAATTCATAAATTCTTGATGTTATTCTGGCAGTATAGACCTTGCTTAGCTCTGCCATTGAAAAATTAGTGTTTATAATTGTTTTTCTGTTTTTATCTATTCTGTCATTTAAAAAATCAAAGAAAAATGATATTCCAACCTTTGTAATATTCTCGGTTCCCAAATCATCTATTATTAACAAATCTGAATTGTAAAGCCTTTCAATATTAAAATCAATTTCCTTTTTTCTTCCAAAACGATAATCTTCATAAGATGAAAAAAGATTTGTTGCACGCATATACATTACAGTTTTACCTTGATTTAAAACCTCTTTTGCCATGCAATTTGAAAGAAAAGTTTTCCCAAGACCAGGTTTTCCTATCATAAAAATATTTTTATTGGCTTCATCAAAATTTTTACAAAATTCTGTGCATTCTTTTAATATTTGTTTCATGTTTTCTCTGTCACTTAAATCTTCCCCGTTACGTAAACGACTGCTGTAATAATCAAGAGAAAACAAATCAAAATCATGATTATTAAAAGAATTTCCCAAGTTTGAATTAAGATATGCCTGCTTTATGAGCTTTTCTTTAAAACAAACACATTTTTTATTTTCAACATATCCAGTGTCATTACATACACAACAGTTGTAAATGGGTTGTTCAAAATCATAAGGAATGTTATTTTCTTTTAAAAGTTTTTTCTTTTCATCTTGCAATTTTTTTAATTTTTTATTAAATTCCTCATTATATTCTTTGCTTTTTTGAGGATTTGCCATTATTTTTTTAGTGTTTTCAAATCCGCAAGAATTTATTTCATCTTTTATTTCTTCAAGACGTGTATATTTTTTATAAATTTCAGCTACATATTTATCACGTCTGTTTTCCGCTTTTGTACGCAAAAGCTCATATTCATTAAGAACTTTTTTTATATTTTCTTCTTCATAGCTCATAAGTAAACCTCATTCCGATAAATTTTATGACTATATGCTTTTATATATTTTAATAAATTCGTCTTTTTTATCAATTATTTCATTAAATCTTCGTATATACTCACAAGGGTCTTTAAAATTAAAAATTCTTTCTATTCTATCGCCACGAACAAGCTTTGATACTCCACCGCCCCCTGCTGCAATAATACTTTGAACCTCTTCCATTATATTTATATTATAAAAAGAATGATACCCCTCTTTTGCATATCCCACATTTTCAAGATTTCCCGAAATATTTTTTTGTCTATACATATAATATGGATATCTTTTTGTTTCTAACATTTTTTCTTGAGTATAATCAAGCATTTTTTCCATTTCAGACGACTCTGTAAGATTATACTCACTAAATCTGAAGGCAGCGGCTCTTTTTACACATAAAGAATGTACTGTTACATTCTCAGGGTCCAAAGATAAAACTTCGTCCAATGAATATTTAAACATATTAAAATCTTCTCCCGGAAGCCCTGCAATTAAATCCATGTTTATATTATTAAATCCACATTCTCTTGCTATATCAAAAGCTTCTTTTACCATTCGGCAAGTGTGTAATCTTCCGACTCTTTTTAATGTTTCATCGTTCATTGTCTGAGGATTTATGCTTATTCTGTCTATTCCTGCATCCTTAGCAATCAAAAGCTTTTGTTTAGTAATTGTATCGGCACGACCAGCTTCAAGAGTAAATTCCTTAATTGAGGATAAATTGATATTTTTATGTATTGATTTAAATATTTTAAAAAGATTTTCATCGGATATTGAAGTGGGTGTGCCTCCTCCAATATATATATTTTCAACTGAAAAACCAAGATCTGATATTATTTTTCCTGTTTTTTCAATTTCTTTATCGAGAAGCTCTACATAATTATCCACATATTTTTTCCCTGTTCTTAAATCACTTGAAACAAATGAACAATACAAACATTTTGATGGACAAAATGGAATTCCTATATATATGCTTATTGAGTTTTCTTTTATACTTTTTAAAATTTCTATCTCTTTTTTAGCAACAGATATTGCAAGTTCCTTTTTTTTATCTGTTGCTCCAAAAACATTATCAAGTTCAAAATGTATCTGTTCCCATGACATTTTGTTTTCCTTCATCTGACGAACAACCTTTGCAGCCCTTATCCCCCAGAGAGCACCCCATGGAATTGATACTTTTTTAATTTTTTGTGCGCCTTTTAAAAATGCTCTTACAACAAAACACCTGAAAACTATTTTATCTTTTCTTTCATTTTCCTTTTTATATTCATATTTAAAGTTTCCATCATATATTTTGTCTTTATATTCTATCCTGGCATTTGTGAATATATAATTATTTTCATATTTAAAATCTGTAAAAACATTAACATCATCATTTTTATCAAAAAACATTTTCATAAAAACATTCATTTCATATTCACAAAAAAAGCCATTTTGAACAAGTCGCATAATATTATTCCTTTATGTTAGTTTTGATAATTTATACTCATATTAAACTTTTTTTCATAATCTATTGTTGTAGAATTTCCATGACCGGGATACACTTTTATTTTTTCATTCATTTGATAAATTTTATTATTCAATGAAAAAAACAATTCATTGTAATCACCAGTGGGTAAATCCCATCTTCCAGTAGTTCTTAAAAAGAGAGTATCACCGCTAAAAAGATTATTTTCTATTAAATAGCATACACTGCAATTTGTATGTCCCGGAGTTTTTATGCATTTTATTTTCATATCTGCCAACATAATTTCTTCAAGGTCAAGCATAGTTTTATCAACAAAATCACCAAAAAAATTTTCTCCAAACATATAAGACACATTTACTACAGGATTTTTTATATTTTCTTTACATTCTTCACTTGCAATAACATAAGCATTTGTAAGATTTTTCAACTCTTCTATAGCACAAACATGGTCATAATGGCAATGAGTTAAAAGTATTGCACAAACACAAAGTTTATCTTTTTTCAATAATTCCGATAATTTTAAAAAACTATTTCCTGGATCTATTACAATGCATTTATCTGATTTTTCATTATGTAAAATATAACAATTTTCATCTGTAGAAAAATCTATAATCTTTTTTATTATCATATTTTCCCTCTAATTATAAAGTCTTATAGGTGAAATCATATAAGTATAGTTATCATTTTCATTTGAGCGAATAAAGCAAGGACTTCTTGGATGAGAAAATTCCATTTTTATCTGATCCTCTTCGCAAACTCTTAATGCTTCAAGTAAATATCTGTGATTAAATCCTATTTCAATATTTTCACCCTTAATATCAACATCTACAATATCATGAACTTTACCTCTTCCTGTAATGCAGGTTATTTCAATTTTATCATAGCCAATATTTAATCTTACAGGGATTTTTTCAACTTTTGTTGAAATATCATCATTTATTAAAAGGGAAGCTCTTTCAAGGCTGTCACAAAGAGATTTTGTATCAGCGGTAACAAAAATTGAATTAGGTGTATTTAAAATAGGAGCATAATTAATAAATTCTCCATCTAAAAGCCCTGTTGTTACTTTGTAATCACCAAAATCAAATAATGCATGACGAGAAGAAACTAAAATATTAATCTCATCATCACTATCCTTTAAAACCTTAGATAATTCTCTTAAGGTTTGTCCTGGTACAATAAATTTTTTATTTTCTAATTCTGCATTTACTATTTCCTTAACTAATGCAAGTCTATGGCCATCAGTTGCAGCAAGAGTTAAAACACCTGTGTCTATATCAAAACAAACACCTGTTATAATAGGTCTTTTTACATCATTTATTGCAGCTGAAAAAATAGTTTTTCTTATCATTTTTTTAATTTTTGACTGTTCTATTGAAAATTTATAAGTTTCATTTACTACAGGAACAGCAGGATATTCTGCTGCAGACAAACCTTGAATATTAAATTCACTTTTATGACAGGTTATTGTAGCTATATTATTTTCTTCATTTACATTTATATGTACCTCATAATCAGGAAGACGTCTTATGATTTCACCAAATATTCTTGAGCTTAAAGCAACGCTTCCGCCCTCTAAAACATTAAATTCTGTTTTGTATTCTATGCACATATCAATATTATTTCCTGTAATAAGAACTGAACCATCAGTGTTTGCTTCTATTTTTATACATTCTAAAATAGGCATAACTGATTTTGTGGAAACTGCTTTTTGAACTGTATTTATAATTTCAAGCAATTGTAATTTTGGACAGGATAATTTCATAATATTTTTCTCCTTTTTGAAAAAAATTTTCTAACCTACCTACGTAGGTATAATAATTATATTTATTTATAGTAGTAATAGTAGTAGGAATGTTAACAGGGTGGAAAAGTTAATTTTATTAGGCTGTTATGCTAAAAAATTATAAACATTATGTTTTGTATAAGCTATGGATAAAAATATTTTATAAACATGAAAAAATATT
>JAZURZ010000155.1:0-8440 GCA_045606465.1 Clostridia bacterium
GAGCATATGTATGCTTTTTTTCTTGTATTATAAAATTGCTTTAGCATAGAATAGTTATAAGGGGATATTGTTACATGAAAAGATTTGAATTGTCAGAGCTTCAAAAGGGAGCTCGTATCCATTTTATTGGTATCGGCGGAATAAGCATGAGCGGTCTTGCACAGCTTATGATAAAAAAGGGTTTTTTTGTGACTGGCTCAGACAGACAAAAATCGCATATAACCAAGGCATTAGAGGATATTGGTGCAACTATTCATGAAGGACATTGTGCCGATTATGTAAAGGATGCAGAGTTAGTAGTGCATACTGCGGCGGTGCATGATGACAATCCTGAGCTTTCTTTTGCAAAAAAGAGCGGAATAAGAACAATAGACCGTGCCGAATTGCTTGGAGCAGTAATGAAATGCTATAAAAATGCAATTGGAATTGCAGGCACTCATGGCAAAACTTCAACTACCTCCATGCTTGCTTATGCACTTTTTTATGCTGATGCTGATCCCACAATAAGCCTGGGTGGTGAGCTTGATTTAATTGGAGGAAATTTTTGTACCGGAGAATCTGATATATTTGTCACAGAGGCGTGCGAATACACCAACAGCTTTTTAAAGTTTTTCCCAAGTATTGCACTTATTACAAATATAGAGGAAGACCATCTGGACTTTTTTAAAGATTTAGATGACATAAAAAAGAGCTTTCTTTCCTTTGCACAACTGACTAAAGGAAAAGGAAAGGTCATTGCCTGCGGCGATGATGAAAATGTAAGGGATACATTAAAAAATTCAGAGCTTGACATAATTTACTATGGAATTGAAAAAACAAATGATATATACCCAAAGAATGTATTGTATAATAATGGTATGCCGTCTTTTGATATATACTTTAAAGACAAATTTTGTTGCCATTTGCAACTGAAGGTTCCGGGAGAGCATAATATTAAAAATACACTTGCAGCATTTGCAGTCTGCCGAGAGCTTGGAGTGGATTTAAAACTTTCAGTATGCGGTCTTGAAGCCTATGAGGGAGTGCACAGACGATTTGAGAAAAAGGGAATGTATAATGGTGCATTGGTTATGGACGATTATGCACACCATCCCACTGAAATAAAAGCAACCCTTTTGGCGAGCAAAGGACTTTTGCCTAAAAAACTATGGTGTGTATTTCAACCCCACACATATTCCAGAACAAAAAGCCTCTGGAATGAGTTTTTAACTGCATTTGATGAAGCTGATGAGCTCATTCTGACCGATATATTTGCAGCCCGTGAAGAATATGATGGCAAAACCCGCTCAGATGTGTTGGCAGAGCAGATTAAAAATCGAGGAAAAAATGTAAAATATTTTGCCGATTTTGAAGGTGTATGTGAGTATTTGAAACAAAATCTCGAAAAAGATGACATTTTGTTCACTATGGGAGCAGGAGATGTTTACAAAATCGGCGAAATGCTTTTAGAAAAAAATTCATAAGCTTTTTAAAAAAGAGGTAAAAATGGATATTATAACATTGTTGTTTACCGCAGTAGGTCTTGCAATGGATGCCTTTTCGGTGTCCGTATCAAGCGGAATGATTTTGAAAAATATAAGACCTTATCATGCATTTAAGGTAGGTCTGTTTTTTGGAGTATTTCAGTTTTTGATGCCTTGTATAGGATATTTTCTCGGTTGTGGCTTTTCAGATGTAATAGAAAGCTATGCTTCGTGGATTGCATTTTTGATTTTGGGATTTATAGGCGGAAAAATGATTTGGGAGGCAATCAATCCCAAAGAAGAATCTGTCGCTGACCCCATGAACAATAAAATTCTTACTATACTTGCCATAGCTACAAGCATAGATGCCCTTGCGGTGGGTATAACTTTTGCAGCTATGGGAATGAATTTGTTCGGCGGTATCGGCATGGCAACCATACCAAATTCAGCAATTATAGGTGTGGTGGCATTTGTTTTTTCTTGTTCAGGAGTTTACATAGGAAACAAATGCGGAGATGTTTTTGGAAACAAAGCAGAAATTGCAGGAGGAACAGTTCTTATTGCAATAGGAATAAAAATTCTCATACAAAGCTTTATTTAGAGGTAAACCATGGATAAAAAAAAGGTACTTATAGGAATGAGCGGCGGAGTAGATAGCTCGGTCGCAGCTGCAATTTTAAAAGAGCAGGGTTATCATGTTGCAGGCGTAAATATGCAGTTGATAAATTGCAAAGAAAAGGAAGAAAATTCAGCTGTAGAGGATGCCAAAAAGGTATGTAAAAAGCTTGGCATTGATTTTTATGTGTTTGATTTTAAAGAGCTTTTCAAACAAAAAGTTGTAGATTATTTTGTGAGTGAATATATTGCAGGAAGAACCCCTAACCCTTGTGTTGCCTGCAACAAGTTTTTAAAGTTCGGAGCAATGCTTGATAAAGCAAAAGAAATGGGTTTTGATTACATTGCAACAGGGCATTATGCAAAAATAAAAAAGGAAGAAAGCGGAGAATATACCCTTTCGGTAGCAGAGTCTTCCGAAAAAGACCAAAGCTATTTTTTGTATCAGCTTACACAACAACAGCTTGCGCATACTCTTATGCCATTAGGGGATTATAGCAAAGATTGGGTAAGAAAAAAGGCAGAAGAACTTGGTCTTGATGTTGCAAAAAAGCCTGACAGTATGGAAATATGCTTTGTTGAAAATGATGATTATGCTGAATTTATAAAGACATATGCAAAAATCACACCCCAAAAAGGTGATATTCTTGATATTCAAGGAAATGTAATAGGTGAGCATAATGGACTTATTTACTATACTATAGGACAAAGAAAAGGGATAGGTGCTTATGGCAGGCCCATGTTTGTGATGAAAATAAATGCCGAGGAGAATAGTATAGTTCTTGGAGAAAAGGGCATGGAATTTTCGCAATGGCTGGTTGCGGAGAATGTGAATTTTATTTCGGGGAAGTTTTTAGAGGAGCCAATTTATGCAAAGGTGAAAATCCGCTATGGGGCAAAAGGGGCATTTTCAAAAATTGAGCCTTTTGAAAATGGCGTAAAGGTTACCTTTGAAGAGCCGCAAAGAGCGGTGACTCCTGGACAATCAGTCGTTTTTTATGATGGCGATAAGGTTCTTGGCGGTGGAATTGTAAAGTAAAAAAATAAGGAGTCTTGAAAAAAATTCAGACTCCGTTTTTCATTTTCTAAGACTCTATCTATCGCTCAAATTGACATAAGGTGCGTGCTTTGCCACATTTTTATATGCAGGACGAATAATTTTTCCTGCGTTTATTATGTCCTCCATACGATGAGCACTCCAGCCTGCAATTCTTGCTATTGCAAAAATTGGGGTGTAAAGCTCTAAGGGAAGATTGAGCATGCTATAAATAAAGCCACTGTAATAGTCAACATTGGCACTTACTGCACGGTTTCTTTTTTGTACAAGAACTTCGGGAGCAAGACGTTCAATGCGTTCATAAAGAGCAAGCTCTGAAAGCTTCCCTTTTTCCTCTGCAAGGGGGCGTACATATTTTTTAAGAATGGTGGTACGAGGATCAGAAAGGGTATAAACTGCGTGCCCCATTCCATAAATGAGTCCCGAATGGTCAAAGGCTTCCTTTGAAAGAATTTTTTGCAGGTATTCTTTAATTTCATCGTCGTCGTTCCAATCCGAAATATGTTCCTTTATATCATCAAACATCTGAATAACTTTTTTGTTTGCTCCGCCGTGGCGGGGGCCCTTTAAAGAGCCTAAGGAAGCGGCAATGGTGGAATATGTATCGGTTCCTGATGATGAAACAACATGGGTTGTAAATGTTGAATTGTTACCGCCACCATGCTCTGCGTGAGCAACTAAGCACAAATCAAGAATTTTTGCTTCCAATGGAGTATATTTCCTGTTTGAGCGCAATGTATAAAGAATGGTTTCGGCAGTAGAAAGCTCAGCAGGGGGAGTATGTATATAAAGGCTATGTCCCTTTAAATAATGGTTACAAGCCTGATATCCATAAACTGACATCAATGGAAACATTGCAATAAGCTGCAAGCATTGACGCAAAACATTCTCGGGCGATGTGTCGTCGGGACGCTCATCATATGCGTACATGGTAAGAACACTTCTTGCAAGGGTATTCATCATGTCCTGCGATGGTGCTTTCATGATTATATCACGCACAAAGCTTGTGGGTAATGAACGATAATCAGACAAAATCTTTCGGAATTGTTGTAGCTCGGTAGCATTTGGGAGCTTGCCGAAAATTAAAAGATAGGTAGTTTCTTCAAATCCAAATCTTTCGTCTTTTGTAAAGCCTTCAACAAGGCTTTCTATGTCAATTCCATGATAATAAAGCTTTCCCTCGCAAGGGATAATTTCACCATCATCAATGGTGTAGGATTTTACCTCGCCTATTTCGGTAAGACCAGTGAGCACACCTGTACCTTTTTTGTCACGAAGACCTCTTTTAACGTCATATTTATCATATAATTCGGGATTAATTGTAGCATTTTTTTTGCAAAGCATGGATAAATCCATAACTTCCTTTGTAATCTCCGAAAAATTTCTTGAACTATTCAATGGAAAAACACTCCCTTCTTTCTTTATAATAACATATTTTGAAAAAATTTACAATCGCATAAATTTCGAAATTTACTCACTAATTGCAGCTTTTTTTATTGAAAGTGACAAATTAAGGGCAATAGCACGCAAATTCACATACCTTCTGTGCATATCAACAGCCTTAAGAAGTAAATCCTGAGCAGTAAGGCAAAGCTCGGGAGAAACACGTCCGGCAATTTCAGACAAAGAATTAAGCAAATCAGAATTTGTCACAAGGGGACCTGCATGATTTTGAATTAAAGTAATATCTCTTAACATGCTTTGCCACATTTGAAAAATCAAGGAAGAATCATCTTTGTTTTCTTCAATAAAATCTGCAATTTTAAATGATGAAATCAAATGATGAGACAAAAGAGGAGTAAGCATTTTTAAAGCAAGACTTCGTAAGACAAAGAAGTTATCTTTATTCATTACAAAATCTACCCTGCCTGGATTTCCCTCAGCATAATTTGTCAAAAAGTTTATGTCAGAATTGGGATATTTATTTTCAACATATTCTTTTATGCGTTCTTTTTTTAAGGGCATAAATTGTATAGTAGTACATCTTGAAATCACTGTCTGAAGAAAAAATGAAGAATTTGGCACCAATATTAAAAAGACAGTGTATTGGGGAGGCTCTTCCAATATTTTCAAAAAAGAGTTTTGTGCCTGCTCGGTTAAAAGGTGTGCGTCCTCTATGATATACACTTTTTTTGCAGATTCAAAAGGGCGAATGTATGCATCGGTAACAATTTCACGCATAATATCAACACCGATGCTTTTTTTATCACCTGAATTTATATATTTTATATCAGGGTTGGTAAAGGCTCTTGCACCGATGCAGGAAGGGCAGGTACCGCAAGGGGCAAGAGGAGTGTTTTCGCAACACAAAGCTGCTGCAAACAAGGTGGCGGCGTTTTTTTTGCCAAGCCCGCTGTCGCCTTCGAATATATAAGCGTGCTGAGTATGGGATTGCCTTAGCGACAAAATGAGTGATTTTAATATGTCCTCGTGAAAAACCTCGTATCCGTACAAGCTTTTTGCCTCCTTTTTTAAAATTTAAGTATTGCTATTATTTTAATACAAAAAAAAGAATTTTGCAATACTATTGAAAGAAAAAAAGTTTTGTGATATTATATAGTTATGATATTTTTACTTAAAGATTATGGAGGGATTTGTATGAGAATAGCAGAAGAAACTGTCCTTGTTGGGAAAAGGGCAATATCAAAATCCTATGCAAAAATAAATCTTACCCTTGATGTTTTAGGGGTTATGGAAAATGGTTATCACGAAATTGAAACTGTTATGCAGACGGTGGGGCTTTTTGACCTTATTCTGACCGACCGCCTTGAGAAAAACATTATTGTGAATACAAACTTAAAATTTCTGCCATCAAATGACAAAAATATTGCCTATAAGGCGGCAGATGCTTTTTTTAAAGAAACCAAAATAAAGGGCGGAGCCAAAATTTTAATTCATAAAAATATTCCCGTGGCAGCAGGACTTGCAGGCGGAAGCGGCAATGCAGCAGCTGTGCTTGTGGCTTTAAATCTTTTGTATGGAAAGCCTCTTTCGGATGAGAAGCTTTTAAGCTTAGGAGCTACGCTTGGTGCAGATGTCCCTTTTTGTATGATGTGCGGAACCAAGCTTTGTAAGGGAATAGGTGAAAAAATGACATCAATAAAAAATTTCCCTAAAAGACATATTTTGCTGGTCAAGCCCCCGATTAATATTTCTACGGCGGATATATACAAAAAAATAGACTCACAATCTCAATATTCTCATCCGACAACGAAAGACTTTATAGAAAGCATAAAGGAAAATTTGTATTCCCCCGGGCTTATGTTCAATGTCATGGAAAATGTGAGCGCCAAGGAATATCCTGTAATAGAGGAAATTAAGGAAAAAATGCTTTTAAATGGAGCTGAGGCTTCAATGATGAGCGGAAGTGGCCCGACAGTGTTTGGTATATTTGATGATTTTAAAAAGGCAAAGGAGTCTGCCGATAGTTTTTTACTGTGTTATAAGGAAGTATATCTTACTGCAATAAATTGATATTTTATGGAGGTTTGATGTCTTGAAAGAAAGCAAAACAAATCTTGAATATCTGATGAGGCTTTGTAATGTCAGGGGAGTGGAGATTGCAAAATTTCTTCATGTAGATCAGAGTCTGGTGGGGAAATGGAAGAATGGGAAAAGAATCCTTACTCCTGATTCGGGATACATAGACCAGCTTGCAAAGCTTTTTGTTCAGAAAGGTCAGCAAAAAATAGAAAATCTTTTTGAATATATTTATAAAGAAATTTATAAAAAAGAGAATTTAAGCGAGCTTATTAAGGCATTTATCTGCAGCAAAGACCCTGCCATTATGGCAAAAACTGCCACATATAAGGACTTAGATGCTGATTATTCTTCTGTTTATTATGCATATGATGGCATAAAGGGAAGAAAAAAAGCAATGGATTATTTTCTTGCCTGTGCCCAAAACGCAGGTGTAGCAGTTACAATATATTTTCATGACAGTATGTGCTTTGACTGGCTCATAAGCGATGAAGAATATTTTCAAAGCTGGGGAAAGAGAATTCTTAATCTCTTATCAGAGGGAAGTGATGTGTATCTTATCATTGACGCCTGCATAAGACCAGAAAAGGAAGCAATGCTCCTATATAAAATTTATCCCCTTGCTACTAATCGTCATTTTAATATTTATTATATCAATTCAACAACTTGCTCTACAACATATATTATAGGAGGACTGGCGGCAGTAAAAGGCTATAATGATGAAATCTGTGAGGATTTTTATACCCAGATTTTTACCGACCATGTTGCGGTCAGAGCCCATGAAATTTATATGCGCAATTTGTTGAAAATGAGAAAAAAAGACTCGGTAAAGCGTTTGTCTGCCCGAGCTTGTTTTGAAAATATAAAAAACTTAAAAGTTGTGTCAAACGACATCTATATGTTTTCTGCAACGCCTACAATTTTTTCTTTGCCTCCCGAGCTTTTGGAAAAAATTTTAGAATATAACAAAGAGCTTGATGAGGAGATAAAAGACAATTTAAGGAAATATAATGCTCTTGCGGGAAAAGAATTTTTTTGCCAAAAAGATGCTCAAATAAGATGCATTTTCTTCCTTGAGCATTTAAAGTTTCTTTCCGAACAGGAGGAGATTTTCTATTCTGACAGATTGTTTGGAGAAAAAGCTATAATAAGGGTAAGAAATGAGGATTTTAAGGCACATCTTAAATTTCTTGCCAAAAAGCTTTCCGAATGTGAAAGATATAATATAGGGCTTATACCAAGCTTTGGAATAATTGGTGCAGAGATTTCGAAATTGGGATATTTTGCTTGCAAAAGACATTGCTGGACAATGATTTCAAATGACCATAGCGGAGCTAAGGCTTTGTTTTTCTTAAATCAGGAACTTACCGAGCTTTTCTTTATGGCTCAGGAGTGTGCATGGAAGGATATTCCACAAGCCTATACAAATAAGCAGAATGTGAAAAAAATAATAGAAGAGATTGCATTGGAAGATAAATAAAATGGATT
Organism: Clostridia bacterium; assembly: GCA_045606465.1. Taxonomy (GTDB): domain Bacteria; phylum Bacillota; class Clostridia; order UBA1381; family UBA1381; genus CAKSQL01. The sequence goes on from JAZURZ010000155.1 coordinate 8,104, forward strand.
TTTTAAAAAAGCTTAAAACGCCACAAAATACACGCTATTGCATTGCGTGCAGCCGCAGAGTGCCAAAGGAGTGGGCATTTTTTAAAACAGAGGAGCTTTGCATATGCAACAATTGTTATGAAATGGCAGAAAAATATTCCTCTGTTGCAATTTTTGAAGGGAATAAGTATCTTAAATTTGGGATGAGTGCATATCCATATGCGGGTATCTTAAAAGAAGTTTTCTCAAAATATAAATTCGGAGGTCAGTGGAAATTTGCCGAAATTTTTGATTTGATGCTTATTGATTCCATAGGAAAGATAATAAAACAAGGAGAGTTTGATTTGGCAATTCCCAT
>JAZURZ010000156.1:0-2039 GCA_045606465.1 Clostridia bacterium
GGTTCTCAAGAGCCGGTAGAGGAGATGCGCAAGGCTTTCCAGCGCCGCCGCGACCTTATTGTAAAATTGGCAAAGGAGATTCCCGGACTTGAGGTAAATGTGCCCGAAGGCGCTTTCTACCTTTTCCCAAAATGCAGTTCATTCTACGGAAAGAGCTATAACGGTACTGTTATCAATAACAGTGACGACCTTGCAATGTATCTTCTTACCGAAGCGCATGTTGCAGCTGTGGGAGGAACATCATTCGGCGCACCTGAATGCTTTAGAATGAGCTATGCCACAAGTGACGAGAATATTATTGAGGCAATACGCCGCATAAAGGAAGCGCTTGCCAAACTGTCATAAAAGATAGCGGTTATCCTCCTCGCTGCTAATGAGAGCAAAGAGTGCTTGTGCTCTCATTAGCAGCGTTGGTTCCGGTTTTTCAGGCTGCGCAAGCCTTAAACTGCATCTTTTTACTCATCTCAACAAAATTGAGACTGCTAAAAATTTTTAGTCAGTCTCATTTTTTAAGTTATAAACCATTGTTGAAAACCTGTTCAAAACATAATAATAAATCAAATAAAAAAAGTGTCATTATAATTTTGTTTTCAGGAATAAAAAAACAAGCAGTGAACACTAATTGAAATCCAAATTATTCTGCCACTTTTTAACTTTAATTTTTCAAAGGGATTTTCAACAGTTTTCAACCGGTTTTTAAACATAAGTTTTCAATAAACGCAATTATTAACAATATGTTGAAAACATACCATATTTAATTTATTATAAATATTTTAGGTTGTTGACAAAGTATAGATAAATATTACTCTTAAACTAATAACCCAAAAAGCAAATTTAAGGCAAGTTTTTTCTCTACATAATCAACAGGAATTATTGTTGTTATTGTATTTTTTTATTTTTTAAAAAAGGATATATATAATAAAAGTCTGGTTGAAAGGGTGGATAACTCAATTTAACTGCAAGGCTTTGTTTTTCTCGCTCGTTTGTTGCTATCTTTGCGGCGAACTGCGAACATAGCAGCAAAATTCAAACAGCTTTTAAAGAACATGGCAAAAATACTTACCCTTATATTGGCATTAGCCTCTGTATGGTTAGACTACACGGCCTACAAAAGACTAAAGTCACATGGCATAAACAGGAAAATCCTATACTCGTTCGCAGGAACAGTTCTTGCATCGTGTCTGCTTATTCTGCTTACGCCTCTTTTTATGTTCATATTCATTGATGCTGAAAACAGCCAGTGGATGATGAAATTTTCAATGTCAATTCTCACTGTCTATCTTTTCTTTTCGGTATCAAGATTATTCGCCTATGCATTTTGGCTGCCGTCGAAAAGGAAATTTTGGATGAAAGCCGGAATATCTGCTGGAGCATTGCTTTTTATGTTCCTTGCTTACAGTGCTTTTGTTACAAGAACTGATTACAAGATAAATAAGGTTACTCTATCATTCAATAATGTTCCAAATGAATTCAGCGGCTGCAGAATAGCTTTTATTTCGGATATGCATATAGGTTCAATGTGGAATGCCGAAAGCGAGCTTGAAGAACTTTCGGAATTGATAGGTGAAATAAATCCCGACCTCCTTGTTTTTGGAGGTGACTTAGTAAATATACACAATTCTGAGCTTAGCCCTAAAATATTATCTCTACTGAGCTGTATAAAAGGAAATGAGGGCACTTTTGCTGTTCTTGGCAACCATGATACCGGAGCGTATATAAACGGCTCTACGCCCGAATCACGAGCTTTAAATATAAGTATGATTGAAAGCAAGATAAAAGATGCCGGCTGGACACTTTTAAGGGACAGTACAGTATATATACGCCGCGGAAGCTCATGCATTGCATTAACAGGAATAGACTACTCCGAAAAGCTTCTCGATTATAAGCATTCAATGAATGCAATTGAGGATTTTGATGTGAGCCATGTATATAAGAATGTTCCCGATTCTGTATTTAACATAACGGTTTCGCATCTTCCTCAGCTTTGGCATTCTCTCTGTGACAATGGATACAGCGACCTGACGCTTTCGGGCCACATA
>JAZURZ010000157.1:0-10731 GCA_045606465.1 Clostridia bacterium
TTTTACAGCTCTTTTTTTAATTTTGTTTATTTTTAAGGCAAAAAAAGAAAACGTGCTTTTTAAAATTACACACATCTTCCCTTTTGTTTTTTTATCCGTTATTTTTTAAAATTTTCTTAACTGAATCTGTTGGAATCTGAACAATTAAAATTGCTACAAACATAATAATGCAACCAAACACCTGAGAAAGTGCAAGACTTTCATTTAAAATAACAAATCCCGCAAGAGCTGCAAAGACAGCCTCAAAGCTCATTATAATTGCAGCAGGGGTCGGGTCGGTATATTTCTGACCTATAATCTGAAGTGTATATCCCACGCCGCACGACATAACGCCCGAATAAATAATGGGCAATGCACAATCCTTTATTACATCAATCTGTGGCTTTTCAAAAATGAACATTAGTATAAGATTTATAATTCCGCAGGAAAAGAATTGCAGGCTTGCAAGCTTAACTCCATCAACTCTTACCGAAAAATAATCAACTGCCAAAATATGAAATGTGAAAACCACAGCGCATATAAGGGTGAGAACATCTCCGAAATTTATGCTCATTTGGGTATTGGACATACACAAAAGATATAATCCCAAAAGTGCAATCAAGGCACCTATATAGGTTAAAATTCCTACTTTCTTTTTAAAAATAATCCCAACAAATGGAACAAAAATTATGTACATTGCAGTTATAAAGCCTGATTTTGCAGTAGTGGTATATTTTATTCCCAAGGTCTGGACAGTACTTGCGGCACAAAGCAAAATCCCGCATATAATTCCACCTGTCAAAAGCTTTTTTCTTTCCTCTTTTGTGAGCTTTTGTTTCTTTTTAAAATCCCCAAAAAATATAAATGGAAGTAAAACTGTTCCTCCAAGAATACATCTTATTCCATTGAAGGTGTTTGGACCAATAAAATCCATTCCTACGCTTTGTGAAACAAAGGATACTCCCCAAATTATTGCTGTAATTAATAAAATTATATTTCCCTTTAATTTTTTATTCATTGTTTTTCTTCTCCTGATAAAAATATATATTGTTTTTAAATTAAAATTGTGGTACAATAATCATATCCCAAAGAAAGGATTATAGCTATGAAAAATTTAATCAAATTTGCCGCTTTAGGCTCTGCTGCCCTTTTTCTTGCAAAGGGACTTGACAACAGAATTGAAGTTTCTTATTTTGACATATCCTCACCAAAAATTCCAAAAGAATTTAATGGTTTTAAAATAGTTCATATTTCAGATTATCACAACGATCCCGTTCCAGGTCTTGTGGAGGAAATAGCTCACAACTCACCTGATATAATAGTAATGACCGGCGATATGACCGACGACAAGCACAAAAGTGCAAGACCGGCCCTTGAGCTTATCGGACGTCTTTTAAAAATTGCGCCATGCTATATAGTCTCGGGAAATCACGACCTGTGGCGCCATGACTTTAACTCATATGTGAAAAGCTGCAAGGATATGGGTGCTGTTTTTTTGCAAAATGAAACCGCAAAAATTCTTCGTAATAACAAAAAAATTCTAATATCCGGCATGGAAGATATGTTCAGCAAGGTAAACATAAAAAAAACAATAGAGGAATATCTTGAATTTTTTTATAAAAGTGAAGAATATCAAATTTTTCTTTTCCATCGGGCAAACGCTCTTGATTATGTGAAAGACTTTGGATTTGACCTTATTTTGTCCGGTCATATGCATGGCGGTCATGTCAGAATTCCTGGTATAGGCGGGGTTTTCTCGCCATTTTCATCTTTTGCCGAAAACAAAAAATTCCTTTTCCCAAAATATTTCGGAGGAATGTATAATTCCAATGACTGCACCATGATAGTAAATCGGGGTTCGGGAAATCCTACCCCAATTCCTCGTTTTTTCAACCGTCCCGAAATAGGGGTTATTACTCTTTTTGGTTCTGAGGAATAACTCACCTTTTAGTATATATCACAACTATAAAAATCCTTGACTTTTTTTAATATTCATATTAAAATATTTACTGAGGATTTATTAATTTTTCGGAGGATAAGTTAGTTATGAAGGGTTTTTTAAATTTTTTGGATAAAAAATATGGTGAGTTGGTTTTTGGTCTTTTATGCGGCTCTTCATATTTTGTAATTGCTTTAAATTTCATTTTTGCAAATACTAAGGTCGGCGGAGCATTGCTTGCTTCTTTTCTTTCCCCTGTTATAATCTGCGGAATTGCACTCGTATTTATAAAGACAATACGCTTGTGGAAAGAAAATGAACAACATAAAAAAATATTCTCCTTTGTTATAGCTCATCTTATTATACTGCTTATAGCTATAGTATTTGTCATTGACTTTTTAATAAATGGAATTGCATAAATATGATTTTTGGGGTTACTTTTTAAAGTAACCCCTTTTTTTATTACTTTTATTCCAAACCATAAAAGTTTGCAAAATTATTATACAAAACATCCTCTGTGACCTTGTCAGGCAAATTAAGCTCCATAAATCTTTTAAGCTCCTCCTCGTGGTCCCACATAGGAAAGTCTGTCCCGAAGAAAAAGTGTGTTTTATCCATTTCTTCTAACATTTTTTTTGCTATATTGCCACCTTCAAAACCAAAGGTACTGCTTGTATCGAAATACACATTAGGGAGATTTAAAAGTTCTTTCGCTGCTTCCCATTCCGACCAGCCTCCAAAATGCGCTCCGATAAAATTTAGTTTCGGAAAAAGCAATGCCATTTCTCTTAGCTTTTCAGGGTTTGAAAATTTATATCTTTTGTCTCCGCTATGGGTAAGAACAAACATATTATTTTCAGAAAGGCAATCATACAAAGGATAAAGCCTTTTATCATTTATTGCAAAATGCTGAAAATCAGGGTGCAATTTTATGCCCTTTACTTTTTCGCTTTTTAAATATTCTATTTCCTTTTCAAAATCCTCATAATCTGCGTGCATAGTTCCAAGTCCTATCATTTCAGAATGTTTTTTGCATTCCGAAATGATAAACCTGTTTATGCTCTCTACCTGCTCTTCTTTTGTCGCTGTCGAAAAAACAAGGTACTTCAAAACTCCTATTTTCTTCCCTGAATCTAACAATTCTTCAACAGTTCCCCCATGTGACATTTTTTCCACATCGTAAAAATCCCCTATGGATTTTACTGCTTTTTTTTCAATTTTTCCAGGAAATATATGGGTATGTGCATCAATTATTTTCATTCTGATTAACTCCCAAAAATTTTATGCTTTATTCTCATCTTTTTCACGTAACTCAACTCTTCTGATTTTGCCGCTTATTGTCTTGGGAAGTTCCTGCATAAACTCAATCACTCTTGGATATTTATAAGGTGCAGTATGAGTTTTTACATACTCCTGAATTTCCTTTTTGAGCTCATCGGAAGGCTCTTTATCCTTTACCAAAACAATGCTTGCCTTTACAATCTGACCTCTGATTGGATCGGGCACAGGAGTAATTGCGCACTCAAGCACATAAGGCAGCTCCATAATTACGCTTTCTATTTCAAATGGTCCTATGCGATAGCCTGAGGATTTTATTACATCGTCAATTCTGCCTACATACCAATAATATCCGTCCTCATCTCTCCATGCAGTATCTCCTGTATGATACAAGCCATCGTACCACGCCTCTTTGGTTTTTTCCTCGTCACGGTAATATCCCAAATACAATCCGCAAGGTGTTTTTTCGTGGGTGCGAATAACAATTTCTCCGGTTTCGCCTATTCCTACGCTTTTTCCCTCACCATCTACAATGTCAACATCGTACAAGGGGCTTGGTTTTCCCATTGAACCCGGCTTTGCTTTTGTTCCCCTTAAGTTTGCTATAGCAAGAGTGGTTTCGGTTTGACCAAAGCCCTCCATGAGGCATAGTCCCGTAGCCTTTTTCCATTGTTCATAGACCTCAGGATTAAGGGCTTCACCTGCTACTGTGCAATACTCAAGAGAACTCAAATCATATTTTGACAAATCCTCTTTGATGAAGAAACGATACATGGTAGGAGGTGCGCAGAAAGTAGTCATATTATATTTTGCAAACATAGGCAAGATATCATCTGCATTGAATTTATCAAAATCATATACAAATATTGCCGCCTCGCACAACCACTGTCCATAAAGCTTTCCCCACAGAGCCTTTCCCCAACCGGTGTCGGAAATTGTAAAATGAATTCCCTCAGGGTTTACATTGTGCCAATATTTTGCAGTTATAAAATGTCCGAGGGGATATTTGTGGCTATGCAACGCAATTTTAGGATAACCTGTCGTTCCCGATGTAAAGAACATAAGCATAGCGTCATCACCCGAGGCTGAGTCCTCTCTTCTTTCAAAAACATCGCTGTATCGTGGTAATTCCTCATCAAAATTATTCCAGCCCTCACGTTCTTTGCCTACTATTATTTTGGTTTTTAATTCAGGACAATTTTTAGCTGCCAAATCCACCTGATTAGCTACATCGCCATCAGAGGTACATACTATTGCAGAAACTCCTGCCGCTTTAAAGCGATATTCAAAGTCATGCTCAACCAAAAGATTTGTTGCAGGAATAACAATAGCACCTAATTTATGCAATGCTAAAATTGAAAACCAAAACTGATAATGGCGTTTTAAAACCAGCATCACTCTATCACCCTTTTTAATTCCCAATGACGCGAAATAATTTGCGGTCATTGAAGAATATCTGCTCATATCTTTAAAGGTGAATATTTTTTCTTCCTTGTTATTTGAAACATAATACATTGCTCTTTTGTCAGGGCATTTTTTGGCAAGCTCATCTACAACATCGAAAGCAAAGTTAAATTTATCTTCATCTTTAAATGATATTTTTTCCAATCTTCCCTCATTATCCTTTTGTGTAAGGATAAACTTTTTGTAAACACTTGTTGAGGGTTGTTCTTCTCTTTTTGTAACCTTCACAGACTCATGAAGCTCGGTTATGTCAACATTTTCTCCTGCATTAAGTACAATTGCGTAGATTTCTGCATCCTCTCCCCCAATTGCCATAAGTCCATGCGGGGTCGAGCTGTTGTAATAAATAGAATCTCCCTCATATAGAGTTTCTTCATTTCCATCTATATTAATTTTTAAGGTTCCTTTTATTACAATGTCAAACTCCTGACCTGCATGGGTTGAAGTTTTCATTTCTTCATTTTCCTGATATGGAATTTTTACCCAGAAAGGCTCTGCAATTTTGTTCTTGAACATAGATGCAAGATTTTTATATACAACACCTTTTAGTCTTGTAATGGCAAGTCCCCCGCCCTTTCTTGTAATATTGTAGCTTGAAAGTGTAGGACTTGTTCCTTGCAAAAGCTCGGTAGGGTCAACATTAAAGCACTTTGCGCACTTATAAATAAATGTAAAGCTAAAATCTTTTTCTCCCTTTTCTAACTGCTCATACTCTTCAAAAGAAACATCTGTCTTTCTTGCCATTTCTTCAACTGAAAAGCCAAAAATTTCACGAGTATTCTTAATTCTCTGAGCAACCTCAAGCAACTGTTCGTGTAAATTCTGATTCATTTTCATTTCCTCCCTAATTTTAACTACTCTCGCTTCAGGACATTCAATTAAAACTTTTATAAAAACAAAAACCCGTCCCAAAGAAAAACCTTTGAGACGAGTATAAAAACCCGCGGTACCACTCAATTTGCATCGAAAAACGATGCCACCTCACCAGACTCCATCAAGTCCTTTGCTTTAACGCAGCAACTACGAGAGCATCTACTAAAAATTTTTTCGACACTCCGGCTCAGAAGTGATAAGTCATTGAGGCACTCACTATTGGCTTGCAGCAACCGCCAACTCTCTTAAAGCTCATAACCCCGACCGTCTTCGTCACAGCCTTTAGGAATATTTAATTACTACCAAGTATAACACATTATTTTTTTTATGTCAAGCATTAATTTGAAAAATTTATAAAATTTTATATTAATATGCACTCTGAAAATATTTTCAGAGTGCATATATTTAAATTTTTACTTGCTTTGTGAGAACATCCAGTCAAGCAAATCAGGCTCTGCATATGCCCTTACCCAGCTTCCATGTCCTGCGTCGCTATAAGATGTAAATTTAATATTACCCCCTACTTCTTTGAGTGCATTTACCATAGCCTCTGTTCCATTATATGGAACCACCGTGTCGTCAACGCTATGAAATGCCCATATTGGAATTTTATTAATTGTTTTTGCAGTATTGGGGTCTGTTGAGCCGCAAATAGGCACAGCTGCCGCAAACATATCGGGGTATTTTGCCAGCAAATACCACGTTCCATGTCCACCCATCGAAAGTCCTGTTACATAAAGTCTTTTTTCATCAATCTGAGGATACATGGCACGAACTTCTCTTATCACTCCCATAACATCTATTAGTGCAAAACTCATACTTGTCTTTGAGTAATCATATATACCATTTTGGGTGCTGATATTTGCCCAATAGTCACTCGTCGGGCATTGAGGTGCGATAATTATACATTCTTCTTTATATTTTTTTTCTGTAAGAAGTCTTGTAAAGAATTGTTTTACATCGGTTGTAACTTGAGATTCGTTATCATCGCCTCTTGAGCCTGCACCATGAAGGAAAAGAAGCATGCTATATTTTTTATTTTCATCAAAGCTTTCAGGAACATATAGTCTATATGGCATTCCATCTCCCGAAACAACCTTATAGCTTGCCTCTTCTATTTTATCAGACTTTATATTTTTGGGTTCTTCAATGCTTTTTGGGGTTGTGGGTGGTATTTCGGGCATGCCTTCTCCATTTTCCAAACAAAGAGTTATTTCTTTAATAGCCTGTTTGTTTTTATTTGAATTTAAAGTATGATTTTTTTCGCTTACCACAATAAGACCGCTCTCATCCCAGAAAACCTTTTTTTCTAAAACATTTTCGCACATTATTCGCAATGGAATCATTGTTCTTCCCTCTATGGACTGGGCAGGAACGTCCATTGTGATTTCACTTCCATTAACCCACAATTCCTTATTATCTAATGTCATTTTAACAAATTTGTCTTCGGTAAAAATTGATACACTTCTCGTTTTTTCATCCCAACTCACCTTTGCATTAAAGCTTTCAGAGAGAAATCTTGCAGGAACCAAAGTTCTTCCATCTATAATCTTAGGAGAAACTTCTTCATTATCAGGGTCAATCTTAACTACCTTTCCTTCTATCCACGCATTGGGAGTTCCCACCTTTAAAACAACGCTTTCTCTTATATTTTCAGGAATTTCTGCAAATACAACAAAATTTGTCAATATAAGCGCAAAAATTAAAGTAAAAATTGTTCTTTTTTTCATTTGATTTTCACCCTTTTATTTTATAAATATTAATGTTCAAATTATATATTATACAGAACAACTTGTCAAGACTTTTTTTTATATTTCAAGCGCACACCAGCCAGCTTTTTAATGTGTCGGTCAAAAAATCAAAATAGCCTTTTTTTTCTATATCCTCATTTGCAACTAAATTTACGCTGTCCATTATATTGCCGTCCACAAGAAAATCTATTTTTCCTATAACATCGCCTTTTTTTATTGGCGCAACAACATTTTCGGGGATTTCTTCTTTTCTTTCAATTTCATTTTGTTTTCCCTTAGGCAAAAGAATAGAACAGCTTTTTTCTCCCGCCACTGAAAGTTCTGTCTTTTCTTTACCTTTTAATATAGGAACTTTTAAAACCTCTTCCCCCGCATTTAGTGCCTTATTTACAGAATAGTTTGCAAAGCCATAGTCTAAAAGTCCGCTTGCTGCAGCAAAGCGCTCCTTAGATGTAGGTGCTCCAAGCACAACCGCTATAAGCTGCATATCATTTCTTTTGGCAGTTGCGCTAAGGCAGCACAAAGCTTTAGATGTAGAGCCTGTTTTTAAACCATTGGCACCACTATAAAATCTAATAAGCTTATTTGTGTTTGCAAGCTCAAATTTCCCATCACGCAAAGAATCCATCCAAATTGTTGTATATTCAAATATTTTTTCGTGTTTTACAAGCTCCTTTGACATAAGTGCAACGTCTCTTGCGCATGAATAGTGATTGTCATCATCTAAGCCATTGGTATTTACAAAATTAGTATTCTCCATTCCAAGTTCCTTTGCTCTTTGGTTCATTTTTTCAACAAATGCCTCTTCGCTGCCTGCTATATGCTCTGCCATAGCCACAGCCCCGTCATTTGCCGAGGCAACTGCTATACCTTTTAGCATATCACTCACGCTAAGCTCTTCCCCTGTTTCCAAAAACATGGTTGAACCACCCATGCTCATTGCTCTCTCGCTGACAGTGACCATATCATCGAGGGTGATTTTGCCCTCATCTATTGCCTCCATTATCAAAAGCATTGTCATTATTTTTGTTACACTTGCTATCGGGAGCTTCTCATCGGGATTTTTCTCATATAAAACACTCCCTGTATCTGCCTCCATTAAAAGAAGGGATTTCGCGCTAAGACTTGCGAGAGGATCGTCTGCGAGAGCATGCGGTGCCCATATGCAAAACAACAAAATAACACTTATTATTTTTCTCAAAAAAATCAACCTCCGAACATTTATATCTTATTAGTATAAATATTCGGAGGTTTTTAATAAATTACAATTATTTAGAGTTTTGTAACTGTTTTAGAATCGTGTGTAATTTCCACAAGATATTTTTCACCCTTGTATTTTAATTTAAAACTCATAGCCTTCCATGCTGATGGCAAAACAGGGTTTACCTCTATTCCATTTTCTTTAAATTTCACTCCCGCAAAGCCTTCAACTGCAACCTTCCATGCACCGCCTGCTGCAGCAGGATGTGTGCCGCCGATATATATAAGTCCCATCCAGAGCTTTCCGGGCAATGATAAATCTGCCGCTGCAGATTTCATAAACAAAGGATACGCCTTATCGGGAATTCCTATGTAGCAAGCAAGAAGTGAATACATACAAGCTGACAAGGAAGAGCCATGCTCAGTTCTTGGCTCATAATATTCCCAATTCTTTTTCATCTGCTCGGTTGTGTAGTCGTCACAAAACATACTCATCATAGCCACAACGTCAGCCTGCTTTATAATTTGCGTTTCGCTCGCTATTCCATACGCTCCGCCCCAGTATTCCTTCTCATCAAGAATTCTTGTCTTAAGTGTAGGGATATCTACATCTTCAAGCTTAAAATAGCCTTGAAACTGTTCTATCAGACCTGTCTTTTCATCAGGTGAGGGAACATAAATTTTGTCAGCATAATATGAGAATTTTTCAAAAAGCTCTTCAAAATCATATTCTGAAAACTCGTTTTGCCTTCCCTCTTTTTTAATATTTTCTATAACATCGCACGCAGTTCTTAAAACAAATTGTGCCATTTTATTTGTGTAGGCATTATTTTTTACCTTTTCATGATACTCATCAGGACCAACCGCCTCATGAATTTCATAATAATCGCAGTCGGCTTTTTTAATAAGAAGTGAACGATAGAACATTGCACATTCAATAATTGTTTGCGCACCACCCTCATACAAAAGCTCATAGTCCTCGGCAGCTTTTATATATTTCATCATAGCATACACAACCGCCGCCGAAACATGATATTGCTTATCTCGGAAATAGGTACGCATGGGACGCTTTGTGAAAACATCAACAATGTTATAATCAGAGCACGCATCAAGACCGCCCTCGTGACTTTCCCAAGCATAAAATGCGCCCTTGTTTCCATAGCTTGCAGCCTTGTCCTTCGCACCGCCAAGGGTATCTATTCTATATTTTACTAAAGTCCTTGCAACCTTGGGGTCGGTATGAAGAAAATAATCCAACATAAACATTTCAGTATCCCAGAAAATTGCGCCCTTATACACCTGTCCCGAAAGACCTCTTGCAGGTATAGAAAGACTTGTCGAATGTCTTGGTGCGATACAATTTAAGTGATAAATTGAATAATTGAGTGCTGTCATGCCCTCGTCATCACCTTCAATTTTTATCTCGGAATCCTCCCATATTTCCTCCCATGCCTTTTTGTGAGATGAAAGTGCATCAGAATAACCAAGCTTTTTAAAATCCTCAACATCATATGGAATTTCGTCCTTTGATGTAACAACACATGCAAGCTTTTCTATTGAGTATTCCTCGCCCTTTTTAGCGTCAATTTGTATATGTCTTAAAACAAAGTTGTCGGTCTTTTCTATTTTCTCTGAAGCATTAAAAGAATAGTTCACCTTTTCATAGGTAGCAACATTTGTTTTTTGTTCGCCTGTTGTTCCGCAAACCGAAATCATTTCTTTATTATCACAAACATCAAGGCTTACAAAATGGGGACCGTTTATGTCCCATATTTTTCCCAAAACTCCTGTGCAGATTTCAATTTTTGCATCATAATCTGCCCAAACGCTATATTTTAAGCCCATAACATGGCAATATTTCATGTTGGCGAAGCGTTCTGCTTCCACTCTTATTTTTCCCTTTGATGTTTCCCATTCGGTAACTCTTTTATGTATTCCAATTCTAAAATTAAGCTCCTGCAAATGGCTTTTTGGTTCATCCTCGGGCAATTTATATGCCTTACCATCAACTAATATGTATGTATATAAGCCATTGGGAGCATTTACCGACTCACGCCATTTATCCCCAACCTGGTCATAAATTCCTGCAAGGTTTATTGCGGTAAGCTCATCAGGACTATACTCCTCCATGGTACCTCTTATTCCCATATATCCATTACCTATAAGGAATTTGTTTCCATACCACGCAATATTTTCTTTATTAAAACTATTATCGCTTATAATCCAATTTTTCATGTTCTTTCTCCT
>JAZURZ010000158.1:0-18887 GCA_045606465.1 Clostridia bacterium
CATTAAAAATATTTTGTATGGAAAAAGTCGAAATCCAGGAATAATCACATTAAAAATGCTCTGTGACGGATTAGAAATATCTTTGGCGGAATTTTTTAATACTGAAGAATTTGAAAATCTTGAACAAGAAATAAAATAAAAGATATAATAACAAAAGGGAGCAGTGGTTCACTGCTCCTTTTATTGCTCTTGGGGTTGTTTTTATAACCATATTTTTAAGATGTTTTTCTTTAAAAGAATAATATTGACAAAAAAAGAGATAGAGAATAAAATATAATCAGGATATATTGAAATTATTGCTGAAAAGAGGTGATTTTTTAAAGGTGAGAATAAGAGATTTATATGGCATTGGCGAAAAAAAGGCAGAGTATTTTGAAAAAAAGGGAATATACACAACTAAAGACCTTTTAAGATTTTTCCCAAGAGATTACGAGGACAGAACAAAAATTTATGACATTTCTGAGCTTAAAGAGGGCGACGAGGTATGTGTGCGTGCAAGAGTAATTTCAACAGTAAAGGAAACACGCATCAGAAAAAATATGACAATATACACCATGAAGGTTGCCGATGAGAGCGGAGCCATGTCTATAATATGGTACAACAATCGCTTTGTAAAAAATCAGTTTAAGACAGATGATGAATATATATTTTTTGGAAAAATAAGCAGAAATCGTGGAATGTGGGAAATGGCAAATCCCATTTATGAAAGGCTTAAAAATCAGCGATATACTGGGAAAATTATGCCTATATATCCATTAAGCAACGGAATCACACAAAAAGCTATTCAGGCAGCAACCGAGCAGGCGCTTTTGCATTGTGAAAAAGAAGAGGAGTTTTTGCCTTATGCTTTGCGTATGGAAAATGAACTTGCCGAGATAAATTTTTCTTTTAAAAATATTCACTATCCTGCCGACTTTAATGCCCTTGGTACTGCACACAAGCGTTTTGCTTTTGAGGAACTTTATCTTTTGAGCCTTGCTCTTATGAAACGCAAAGATGATACAAAGGTAGTAAAAAAAATACCCTTTTCGGATTTGGAATGTCGCAGGGAGCTTATAGAAAAATTGCCATTTGCACTTACCAATGCGCAAGAAAGGGTAATAGAAGAAATTTGCGCAGATTTTTCGCGCGGAAAGCTTATGACTCGTCTTGTTCAGGGGGACGTAGGCTCGGGCAAAACTGCGGTTGCAGCAGTAGCAATGTATATAGCAGTTAAAAATGGTTTTCAGGTTTGCCTGATGGCGCCTACCGAGATACTTGCACACCAGCATTTTGAAACATTTTTGGAGTTTTTTAAAGACTTGGGCGTAAAAATTGAGCTTTTATGCTCAAGCACCAAAAACAAAAAAGAGGTGTATAAAAAAATTACGACGGGAGAGGCAGAGGTTGTAATCGGAACCCATGCCGTGATACAAAAAGATGTAATTTTCAAAAATCTCGGACTTGTGGTGGCAGATGAGCAGCACAGATTTGGTGTGGCACAACGTGCGGCTTTAGCAAGCAAGGGCGACAATCCTCATTTTCTTGTTATGAGCGCAACTCCCATTCCAAGAACCCTTGCACTTATTCTTTATGGAGATTTGGACATATCAATACTCGATGAGCTCCCGCCTGGAAGAAAAATGGTGAAAACCTATGCGGTGGGTGAAAAAATGAGAGAGAGAGTAGAGGCATTTATAGAAAAAAATGTGTCGGCAGGCTCTCAATGCTATGTGGTATGTCCCTTGATTGAGGAAACTGAGAAAAGCGATTTAAATAATGCAAAGGACATTTGTGAACATTTTAAGACACTTTTTCCGCAATTTACAACAGGGCTTATTCATGGAAGAATGAAAACAAAGGAAAAAGACGAAATCATGGAAAAATTTGTTGCCAAAAAAATTGACATCCTTGTATCCACGACAGTTATAGAGGTGGGAGTGAACGTGCCTTCAAGCAACATAATGATAATAGAAAATGCCGAAAGATTTGGTCTTTCCCAACTGCATCAGCTAAGGGGCAGAGTGGGAAGAGGAGCCGAGCAGGCGTATTGCATACTATTTTCCGATGGCGGCAGCGAAATTACAAAGAAGAGATTAAAGACCATGTGCTCTTCAAACGATGGCTTTTATATTTCAGAGCAGGACTTAAAATTAAGAGGCCCTGGAGATTTTTTCGGAACACGCCAGCATGGCTTGCCCGAGTTAAAAGCTGCCAATCTTTTTGAGGATATGGAAATTTTAAAAAAGGCACAACAAGCCGCTATTAAAACTATATCGGGAGAACTTGAATTTGGTTTGGGCGAGGAGGAAGTTCTTTTTAAAAGGGTGAGCCAAATCCTTAGCGAGGAGAACATAATCAATTAAAAATAACAAAAAATTTATGCGGTGTTTTTGAAAAAAGTATTTTTTTGTTGGATAATTTGTAAAAATAATAAAAAATTTCTTAAATTCTGTTGACCTTTTTCGTATTTTGATATACAATATATAGGGTATGGGTTTTAAAAATAATTTTTTAAATGGCCAATAGCCCAAAAAAGGCAGAAAGGAAGATACCTTGTGAGAGTAATTTCAGGTTCACGACGTGGCCGAAAATTGATTTCCTTCGAGGGGGATTCCATACGCCCTACTACCGACAGAGTTAAGGAAGCAATTTTCAATCTGATTTGGGAGTTTGTCCCCAAAAGCAGAGTGCTTGACCTGTTCGGCGGCAGCGGTGCTTTGGCTGTAGAGGCGCTCAGCCGTGGTGCAGAAGGCGCAGTTATTGTAGATAAAAGCAAAGCATCTGTTGATGTGATTTTAAAAAACCTTGATATAACAGGTTTTTTGGACAAGGCTGATGTCAGACTTTTATCGGCTCAGGAATTTCTTGATTCTTGCGACAGGAAATTTGACATAATTTTTCTTGACCCGCCCTATAACAAGGGTTTTGCACTTCCTGTCCTTATGAAAATATCCGAAAAAGAACTTTTAACTGATGAAGGCATTGTCGTTTTAGAAAGCGACTCAGGTGATGCGTTTGGCGAAATTGACGGAATGGAAATTTTGAAAGAAAGAAAATATGGCAGAACCTATGTCACAATTTACAAAAGAAAATCCGAGTAAAATTTTTGCTCGGGCCGACAACATTTGTAAAAGGCGAAGGAAAGGATGTAATCTGATTTTGAGAATTGCAGTTTATCCGGGAAGCTTTGACCCCATAACCAATGGACATCTTGATATTATCAGACGTGCTTCAAAAATCTACGATAAAGTTATTGTGGGAGTCTTGGACAACATAAATAAAAAGCCTTTGTTTTCCGCAAAAGAACGTTGCGAAATGATTAAAAAGGTTACAAGGGACATAGAAAATGTTGACTGCGACACCTTTAATGGACTTTTGGTGGATTTTGCAAAAAAGAAAAATGCAAGCGTTATCGTCAAGGGCTTGCGTACAGTGGCAGATTTTGAGTATGAATTTCAAATGGCACTTTTAAATAAGGCACTAAACCCTGAATTTGAAACTGTATTTATGATGACGAATACAAAATATTCTTACATCAGCTCAAGCATGGTTAAAGAGGTTGCAAAATACAAAGGCAGCTTAGAGGGGCTTATACCGTGCGACATACTTGAAACAGTAAAGGAAAAATATAAATAAAAAGGGAGTTTTAGCTATGGAAATTATGGAAATCATCGACATGATGGAGGAAACAGTTGATAAGGCACCTGTGGTACCATTGAGCGGAAAAATATTGTTGGACAAGGAAGCAATTCTTGACTACATTCAGGAAATGCGTCTGGTTTTCCCCGATGAGCTCAAAGAGGCAAAGTGGGTAAAGGGCGAAAGACAAAGAATTTTGTCAGAGGCTGAGGCAAAGGCTGAAGAAATGATTAAAAACGCCGAAGAAAAAATGATTCAGATGGTGGACGAAAACGAAATAACACGTCAGGCTTATGAGCGTGCAAGTGTTATTGAAAATGATGCAAAGAACTTTGAGGCACAAATAAAGGCAGATGCAGACCAATACTTAAACAGCATGCTTAATGTGCTTGAAAGAGATTTGGACGTACTTATTAAAAAAGTTCAGGACGACAAAATGGAATATAACAACAAATAATCAAGATATGATGTTCAGGCTTGGCCGAAGGGGAAAGGTTTTGCTCTTCGGCTATAGCCTTTATTTCTTTATGAAAAAGATATAAATTTAAAACAAAAAATATTATTTTTAAAAATATGAGGAGGAAGAAAAAATGCTTTCAGATATAGAAATTGCACAAGGCGCAAAAATGCTGCCCATAACAGAGGTTGCAGCTGGTCTTGGAATTAAAGAAGATGAACTTGAGCTTTATGGGAAATATAAGGCAAAAATGTCGGAGGAGCTTGTGAAAAGAGTTTCCGAAAATCCTGACGGAAAGTTGATTTTAGTGACTGCCATAAATCCTACACCTGCAGGCGAGGGAAAAACAACTACCACTGTGGGATTGGGAGATGCCATGAGCCGCCTTGGTAAAAGATGCGTACTTGCTTTAAGAGAACCCTCTATGGGCCCTGTCATGGGTGTAAAAGGCGGTGCGGCAGGCGGCGGCTACAGCCAGGTTGTGCCAATGGAGGATATTAATCTTCATTTTACTGGAGATATGCATGCAATAACTGCTGCAAATAATCTTTTGTCTGCTATGATAGACAATCATATACATCAGGGAAACGAGCTTGACATAGATGTTTCAAATATAGTTTTCAAGCGTGTGCTTGACATGAACGACAGAGCATTGAGAAACGTGGTTGTAGCTTTAGGCGGCAAAATAAATGGCGTACCAAGAGAAGATGGCTTTATGATAACAGTTGCATCTGAAATTATGGCAATACTTTGCCTTGCAAAAGACCTTGCAGACCTTAAAAAAAGACTTGGAAATATTTTGGTGGCATATAATCGCCAAGGCGAGCCTGTCTTTGCACGTGACTTAAAGGCAGACGGTGCCATGACAGTGCTTTTAAAGGACGCAATAAAGCCAAATCTTGTTCAGACTCTTGAAAACACACCTTGCTTTATTCATGGAGGTCCATTTGCAAATATTGCACATGGCTGCAACAGCGTGACCGCAACAAAGCTTGCTCTTAAAATGGGTGATTATGCAATTACCGAGGCAGGCTTTGGTGCAGATTTGGGTGCTGAAAAGTTTATGGATATAAAATGCCGCTTTGCAGGACTAAAACCCGATGCAGTAGTTTTGGTTGCCACTGTGCGTGCATTAAAGTACAATGGCGGTGTGCCTAAGACGGAGTTAAAAAATCCTGATTTGGAGGCACTTAAAAAGGGTATAGTAAACCTTGAAAAGCATATTGAGAATATGCAAAAATATGGCGTAGGTGTAGTTGTTGCAATAAACAGATTTGATACCGATTCTGAAGAAGAGCTTGAATTTGTTAAAGAGGCTTGCAGAAAGTATAACGTTGAGTGTTCTCTTTCCGAGGTATTTGCAAAAGGCGGAGAAGGCGGAATTGACCTTGCAAAGAAGGTTATAAAAAAGATTGAGGAATGTCCTTCAAATTTTGCTCCGCTTTATGACGAAAAGCTTTCCATAAAGGAAAAGATTGACATAATTGTTAAAGAAATTTATGGAGGAAAGGGCGCAAGCTACACCACAAAGGCAGAAAAGCAAATAAAGAGTCTGGAGGCTTTAGGTCTTGACAAAATGCCAATATGTATGGCAAAAACCCAATACTCACTCTCAGATGACCCCACAAAGCTTGGACGTCCTGAGGATTTTGTTGTGACTGTGGCAAGAGTGAGAGTTTCTAACGGTGCTGGATTTATAGTTGTTGAAACAGGGGATATTATGGTTATGCCAGGACTTCCAAAGGTTCCTGCAGCAAACAAAATTGACATTGATGAGGATGGAAAGATAACAGGCTTATTCTAAAATCACGCATAAAAAAGGAGGGTGGGAGCTTGGAAATTTATAAGTCGGAAAGTCCTCATAAAACCGAGGAAATTGCCATAGAGTTTTCAAAAAGGCTCAAAATCGGCGATGTTGTCACATTGGATGGTGACCTTGGCGCAGGCAAAACTGCCTTTACTCAAGGGGTTGCAAAGGGACTTGGTGTAAAAGATTATGTTAGCAGTCCCACCTTTACCATTATAAATTGCTATGAGGGTAATATGCCAATATATCATTTTGATGTCTATCGCATTGAGGGTTGTGACGAAATGTATGAAATAGGATATGATGAATATGTAGGCGGTGATGGAATTGCCCTGATAGAATGGTCGGAAAAAATTGCCGATATTCTACCTCTGCCAAGATACCAAATTGTTATTTCAAGGGATGAAGAAAAGGGCGACGAGTTTCGCAATATTGTTATAAATCATTTGATTTAGGGGATAAAATGTTATGAAAATTCTTTCAGTTGATACCTCGGCAAATGTGGCGTCTGCAGCACTCGTGTGTGACGGGCGACTCATTTGTGAAAATATTTTAAATCATAAAAAAACTCATTCAGAGAAAATTATGCCCATGATAGACCAAATATTAAAGGATGCAGAAATTGACATTGGGGATATAGACCTTTTTGCAGTGGCAAATGGTCCAGGTTCTTTTACAGGCTTAAGAATAGGTGTTTCTACAATAAAAGCACTTGCTCATGCAACAAATAAGCCAATTGTCGGAATAAGCACCTTAGAGGGGCTTGCATATAATCTTTTTGATGCAGAGGGAATTATATGCCCAATAATGGACGCAAGGCGTTCCCAGGTGTATAATGCATTGTATTTTTGGGAAAATGGAGAACTTATTGAAAAAACTCCTCCACGTGCTTTGGCAATTCATGAGTGTCTTAAAGAGCTTGAGAATGAAAAAAGAGTCTATTTTCTTGGCGACGGAGTAGAAGCTTATAAAGAGGAAATTAAAAATGTGATGGGAGAAAGGGCAGTAATTGTTCCCTTTACCTGTCTTTTACAAAGGGCATCTTCACTTGCGGCAATAGCAGAGAAAAGGGTAAGCTTGGGCGAGCTTGAAAGCTATCAGAGTCTTATGCCATTTTATCTTAGAAAGCCTCAGGCAGAACGTGAATATGATGAGAAAATTAAGTTGGGAAAGGAAAAAGAAAAATGATAATAATAGGCAGCGACCATGGCGGATATGAGTTAAAAAATCACATAATAGAGCATTTGAAAGGGCTGGGAATAGAATATAAGGACTCAGGATGCTTTTCTGAGGAAAGCGTTGATTATCCCGACATAGCAAAGCTTGTGTGCGACGAGGTGGTTTTGGACAACTCAAAAAAAGGAATACTTGTCTGCGGAACAGGAATAGGAATAAGCATAGCGGCAAATAAAATAAAGGGTATTCGAGCAGCTTTGTGTTCAGACGAGTACAGCGCAAAAATGTGCCGACGTCACAACAACGCAAATGTTCTTTGCCTCGGCGGTCGTGTCATGGGCAGAGAGCTTGCTTTTGGTATTGTTGATGCTTACCTTAATGAGGAATTTGAGGGAGGCAGACATGCAAGCAGAGTGAACAAAATTTCAGAACTCGAAAAATAGACTTTGTAAAAAATGCACAAAAAAGCAGTAGAAGATTTTAACAATCCGATACTGCTTTTTTTGATTGAAAAATAAAAATAGTGGTATATATTAAATAGATAAATTTATTATATTTTAAAATATAATAAAAATAATGAATTTTTCAGCACAAAAAAACGTGCTAAAAAAGAGAAAAACTTTAAAAATCTAAATTGTCAGGAGGAAAAACTTATGCAAACTTATGCAATGGACGCAATCAGAAATGTAGTGGTAATGGGACATGGAAAATGTGGAAAGACTTCATTGACAGAAGCTATGCTATATAATAGCGGTTGTCTTGACCGAATGGGAACTGTGGCTGACGGAACAACCACAACCGATTATGATGCAGATGAAGTAAAACGCCAATGCTCAATTTCAATGTCGCTTGCTCCCATTGAGTGGAAGAATATGAAATATAATGTTTTGGATACTCCGGGATTTTTTGATTTTGCAGGCGAGGTAAAAGAGGGACTAAGAGCGGCAGACTCTGCCCTGATAGTTCTGTCGGGAAGAAGCGGAGTTTCGGTAGGAACCGAGCAGGTTTTCAAATATGCAAAGCAAAAGGACGTTCCCATAATGTTCTTTGTAAATAAAATTGATGACCAGAGAGCAAATTATCAACAGACCTTGGAGCAGATGAAGGCAGTTTTCGGAAAAGCAGTAACTCCATTTGTTTATCCTATTCGTGAGGGTGACGAATTTAAAGGCTTTGTTGATATTATAGATATGACCGCAAGAAGATACGAGGGAAAAGACAGAGTGGATATTCCTGTGCCCGAGGGCATGGACGAGGTTGTTGCACCTTTGAGAGAAATGATTATGGAGGCTATTGCCGAAACCGACGACGCTCTTATGAACAAATATTTCAATGGCGAGGAATTTACATTTGATGAAATTAAAAAGGCTATAAGAAAGGGAGTTAAAGAGGGAAGTATATATCCAGTATATTGTGGCTCGGGTGCTTCAAATATAGGAGTAAGAAGTCTTATGGACGGAATTGGAAAATACCTGCCTAATCCTAATGAAATTGCAGAAATTGCACACAACTCCAAAACTGGTGAGCCCATTGAGGTGGTGCAGGATGCAGCTGACACTACAGCAGCAATTGTGTTTAAAACAATTACCGACCCATATGTTGGAAAGATGTCACTTTTCAGAGTATATTCAGGAAAGGTAAAATCAGACTCCGTTCTTTCAAATACCAACAGAGGAACGCAGGAAAAAATAGGCAAGGTGTTTATGCTCCGTGGTAAAAAGCAAATTGAGGCAAAGGAAATTTGTGCAGGAGATATAGGCGTTGTTGCAAAGCTTGACAGTGCCAAGACGGGGGATACCTTGTGTGAAGAAAGCAAGAATATAATACTTAGCGGAATAGATTTTCCTGCTCCCGTGCTTTCCATGGCAATTTTGCCTGTTGCAAAGGGTGACGAGGAAAAAATTGTGAGCGGATTAAATAAGCTCACCGATGAAGACCCAACCTTTACAATCACACAAAATAATGAAACAAAACAAACCCTTATAAATGGACAGGGCGAGCAGCACATAGATGTTATAAAGCAAAAGCTTAAAGCAAAATATGGCGTGGACATGCAGCTTGAGGAGCCCATTGTTCCTTACAGAGAAACCATTACTGCCAAATTTAAAGCAGAAGGTAAGCACAAAAAGCAATCGGGCGGACATGGACAGTATGGTCATGTATGGATTGAATTTGAACCAGGCAATTCTGAGGACATGATTTTTGAAGAGCAGGTATTCGGCGGCAGCGTGCCCAAGAACTATTTCCCTGCAGTGGAAAAGGGCTTGAGAGAGGCTTGCGAGCATGGTGTTCTGGCAGGCTATCCTGTTGTTAACCTAAAGGCTACCCTTTTAGATGGTTCCTATCACCCGGTTGACTCATCGGAAATGGCATTTAAAATGGCGGCATCAATTGCCTATAAAGAGGGCTTAAAGCAGGCAAAACCTGTGTTACTTGAGCCAATAGGATATTTAAGAACCTACATACCCGAGGCTATAATGGGTGATGTTATTGGTGATATAAATAAACGAAGAGGTCAGATTATGGGCATGGGCGAAAGTGAAAAAGAGGGTCTAAATCTTGTTGAGGCAGAAGTGCCTATGTCAGAGATGTTTAAATATGCAACCGACCTTCGCTCCATGAGTCAGGGAAGGGGAATGTTTACATTTGAATTTGTGCGCTATGACCCGGCTCCCGCACAGGTAGCACAGAAGGTTATAGACGAGGCTAAAAAAGATTAAATAGCATTTTTTCAAAAGTTTTTCTCTTATAAAGGCTGCGGCTAAAGGAGTGTGCTTCTTCCTTTTGGCCGCAGCTTGCTTTTTTAAAAAGTTTATAGTGTAAAAAACTTTTTTGAATTTGTAGTTTGAAATTAAAGAATATAAATAAAAAACTATAGACGTATATGAAAATATGTGATATAATAACCATATAAGGACTTGCTCTGCAAGTTTTATAAACTACAACTTGTCCCTCTTTTTGGACTTGTGTATGTTGTATCATTTTACAAAAATACTTTTTTAAAGCAAGTGTTTTTGTTTGTGCTATAATAATTACATAATTTCGATATAAAGAAATGAAAGGATGAAAAAATATGAATAAGCTAACAAAAAAAATAGTATCAGTTTTGGGAGCAGGTGCACTTTTCTTTTCATTTAGTGCAAATGTGTTTGCGGCAGATTTTGCTGATATGCCCGATGACTGGACAACTCAGGCACTTTTAAATGCAGTAGAAAATGGACTTTTATATGGAGAGGAATCTGCAGATGGAACACAAATGTTCATAAAGCCCGATGACAATATAACACGTGCGCAAATGGCAGCAATAATTGTGCGTGCATTTGGTGCATCAAAAACAGCGGATATAACCAAATATACCGATGTTGACCCTGAAGCATGGTATTATGCTGAGTTTTCAAAAGCGGTTTTCATGAATGCTTTTCGTGGTGACGGAGATTTTTTAAATCCTCAGAACAATATCACTTTTCAGGAGTGCTTTACAGTTATATCTCAGCTTTTAAGGCTTGATGTTTATCAGAAGAGTACAGAGTGTCTTGACATTTTCTCTGACAAGGAAGAAATTGCCGAATGGGCAGTTCCCTATGCTGCAAATGTTGTAGGCAATGGTTTCTGGAATGGAATAGATGGAAAAATTTTGCCAACTGAATATATAACCCGTGCAGAATTTGCGGCTCTTATGGACAATGTAGTAAAGACCTATATAGACGAGCCTGGTGAATATAGTGAGTTTCGAGATGGAAATGTAATGGTAAGAGTTGACGGAGTAACCATAAAGGATGCTAATATCAAGGGCGATGTAATAGTAGGCGATGGAGTTTTGGACGGAGTAATTTTTGATAATACAAAAATTGAGAATATGCTCTACATAAGAGGTGGCAATGGTCAGGGAGTAAAGCTTACAAATAACACCTTTGCTGAAAAGCTGAGCATGATAACATCTTACTTAAATGTGAGCATAGACGCGACCTCAGGAACTGTTTCGGGCGGGTTCAGAGGTGATGACGGAACAAACCATCTGCATTTGGGAAATGTTAAATTTGAGCTTGTAGAAGAAACTACCGAAACTGAAGAAACTACCGAAAATGCCGAAGCAGAAGAAGCTACAGAAGAAGATGTACTCATAGAGGAGTCAAAGGAAGAACAAAATCAGCAGACTGAAGAATAAGTAAAAAAGGGGCTGTATCACTTTGTGGTACAGCCCTGTGGTAAAATAGAGCTTGATTTTTTTTATTTTTCAAGGGAGATAGTTTTATGGTATTGACAATAAGCATAGGAAATTCAAATATCACAATAGGAGGGTACAAAGGAAAGGATTTGGTCTTTGTATCTGATATCATAAGTGATGCAAGAAGAACAAAAGACCAATATATGGTTGACATTAAAAGCATAGCAGGTCTTTATGATGTTAAAACAGACGAAATTGACGGGGCAATAATCGGCTCGGTGGTACCTGAACTTACTCCTATAGTTTCTGAGGCGGTAGCAAAGCTTTGCAAAATTACTCCTGTTGTTGTAGGACCGGGAATAAAGTCGGGACTTAATATAAGAATTGAGAACCCAACTCAGCTCGGAGCGGATATTTTTGCGGGCGCAGTTGCGGCTTTGGATAGGTTTTCAGGTCCCATTATTATATGCAATCTCGGAACTGCGACTGTTATGAGTGTAATAAATTCCCAGAACATATTCTCGGGAGTTATAATTGCCGCAGGCATAGGCACAACCCTTGATGGCTTTACCAAAAGGACTGCACTTTTGCCTCATGTCAATGTTGATGTGCCCAAAAGTATAATAGGAAAAAATTCAGTTCAGTCGGTTCAGTCAGGGCTCATTTTCGGAACAGCTGCTATGATAGACGGACTTATAGAAAGAATTGAGGAGGAGCTCGGATGCGAGGCAAAGGTTATTGCAACGGGGAAAATGTGCAAAACCATATCTGATTGTTGCAAAAGAAAAATAGAGCTTTATGAATATTTAATCCTTGACGGACTTAAAATTTTGTATGATAAAAATTGCTAAAATACATTTTTATACAAGGAGAATGATTAAAAATGAAAAAGATAATGATAATAAATGGTGCGAACCTAAATATGCTTGGAATAAGAGAGCCGGGAATTTATGGAGGAGATACATTATCAGACCTTTATGATAAAATAGAGAAAAAAGCAGATGAGCTTGGTATTTTTGTGGAGTTTTTTCAAAGCAATATTGAGGGTGAAATAGTAAATGCAATTCATCGTTGCTATAATTTTTTTGACGGAATAATAATAAATCCAGGAGCTTTTACTCATTATTCTTATGCAATAAAAGACGCATTAGCTTCGGTAAAGCTTCCTGCAATAGAGGTGCATATTTCAAATATTCACAAGCGTGAGGAGTTTCGCCATAAATCTGTTACAGCATCAGAGTGCATAGGACAAATATGCGGTCTTGGAGCAAATGGATATTTGTATGCATTAGAGGAGCTTATAAATGGAGAGAATTGAGGCTTTAAGAAAAAGCACAAGTGAATTTGATGCATTTTTTATAACAAGCAAGGAAAACATATTTTATTACAGCGGCTTTACCTCTGAGGATGCATATCTTGTCATAACCCATGCAAGAGGGGTGCTTATTACCGATTCAAGATATACTATTCAGGCAAGAAGCCAGGCGCAGGGCTTTGAAATATATGACATTTCGGAGGGCTTGGGAAGCATATTAAGAAGGCTTAATTTTGAAAAAATGGGATATGAGGAGAACTCTCTTACCAAGGGAGGCTTTGATGCTTTAAAACAAGCAGTTCCCTATGTTGAGCTTGCCCCTGCAGGGGAAATTATATCAAGGCAAAGGCAGATAAAAACCCCTAAAGAGATAGAAAAAATAAAATGTGCCGAGGAGCTCGGAGATGCTGCATTTTCTCACATATTAAAAAAGCTTGGTGCAGGCGTGAGTGAAAATGAAATTGCTTTTGAACTTGAGTTTTTTATGCGGAAAAATGGTGCGTCGGGGCTCTCCTTTGAAACGATAGTTGCATCGGGTGTGCGCTCTGCAATGCCTCACGGGACTGCAAGTGAGAAAATAATTGAGAGTGGCGATTTTGTGACCATGGATTTTGGTTGTATCCTTGACGGATACTGCTCGGATATGACAAGAACCGTTGTTATAGGTAATGCAAGTAGCCGACAGAGGGAAATATACGATGTTGTATTAAAAGCACAAGTGGCAGCTTTGGAATTTATAAAAGAGGGAGTAGCTTGTGCTGATGTTGACAAAATTGCAAGGCAGGTAATAAAGGACGCAGGATACGAAAAATTTTTTGCGCATAGCCTTGGGCATGGCGTGGGACTAAAGATACATGAGGCTCCGAACTTTTCTCCCAAAAGTAAGCAAAATGTATGCATTGGAAATGTGATAACTGTGGAGCCGGGCATATATATTGATGGTTTTGGGGGCGTCAGAATAGAGGATATTGTAGCAATTACACATGAAAATGTGCAAAATCTTACAAAATCAGAAAAAGAATTGATAATTATTTAAAAAAAACTTGTAATTTGGTAAAAAATATATTACAATATATAATAAGAGATATTTCGGAGGGTATTTAATATCCGAAAAAAGATAAAATAAAATTAACGGAGGATAAAAATATGATTTCAGCAGGAGATTTTAGAAACGGAGTTACATTTGAACTTGAAGGCAATGTTTTTCAGGTTGTGGAATTTCAGCATGTAAAGCCAGGTAAGGGAGCTGCGTTTGTAAGAACAAAGCTTAAGAATGTAATTTCGGGCGCTGTGGTTGAAAGAACCTTCAGACCTACAGAAAAAATGCCAAAAGCTCATATCGAAAGAAAGGATATGGAGTATTCATATACAGATGGAGATTTGTATTATTTCATGGATCAGGAAACCTTTGATATGATTCCTATAGGAAAAGATCAGGTTGGTGATTCTTTGAAGTTTGTAAAAGAAAATATGATGTGTAAAATTCTTTCTTATAAGGGAAGCGTGTTTGGTATTGAGCCTCCCACATTCGTTGAGCTTGCTATTGCAGAAACCGAGCCCGGCTTTAAGGGCGACACTGCTACAGGTGCTA
Source organism: Clostridia bacterium (assembly GCA_045606465.1). GTDB lineage: Bacteria > Bacillota > Clostridia > UBA1381 > UBA1381 > CAKSQL01. The sequence continues at coordinate 14,133 of JAZURZ010000158.1, forward strand.
CAAAGCCTGCAACTCTTGAAACAGGTGCAGTAATTCAGGTGCCTTTGTTTGTTGATGGCAGCGATATCATCCGTGTTGATACAAGAACCGGAGAATATATGGAAAGAGTTTAATTTTTAAAAGAGGAGTGAACGTGACATGGAAAATATTTCTAAGGAAGTTGCGTATTTGAAAGGCTTTGCAGATGCTATAGAGTTTTCAAAGGACTCTAATGAGGGAAAAGTCATTGAAAAATTAATTGATGTAATTGACAAAATGGCGATGGCTCTTGATGATGTAATAGATGCACATGACGAGCTTGAGGCAAAGGTTGATGAAATTGACGAGGACCTCGCAGACGTAGAGGATATTCTCTATGATGACGATGAGGACGACTACGACGACTTCGATGATGATTATGACGATGAGGACGACGACTATGATTATGATGACGATGATGGATATTTTGAAATAGAGTGTCCAAATTGTCATGACGATGTTTTGGTAGATTTTGATTTGTTAGACGAGGAGCATGGAATTGTATGCCCTAATTGCAATCAGGAAATTGAGCTTGAATTTGATTGCGATTGCGGCGAAGACGATTGTTGCTGCGATGAATAATTAAAAATTTAAAAGCTGTTGTGTAAAAGCAGAAGGCACTTGCACAACAGCTTTTGCTTTTTTAAAAAAATTTTCAACTAAAATAAATTTTAGCCACTAATGAAAAGCGGAACGACACGCATATGTGGTTCCCTACAATAATTTTCTAAAAACCTCTTTCCCATTAACAATTAATAAAAATCCTGTCACGGGGTCCAGAGGTAAAACCCCTGGTCGTTTAAGGGTTTGGGGAAATCGAAATCCCCAAAACCTTTGCAACTTTTCAGTTATGAAAGAAGGGATAAATTAAAAATAAAACTTACACATTCAAAAAAATAGTCACTAATGAAAAGAAATTAACTATTGCTTAATAGGTAATTGGAAAATTAAAAAATTTTACAATTACTTAAATCATAACTTACTTTAAGGAGAAAAAAGACATGTATGGCTTGTATGTTCATATTCCATTTTGTTTAAAAAAATGTAAATATTGTGATTTTGTTTCCTTCGATAACAGGGAAGAGTTAAAAGAAAAATATCTTGATAAACTCATAGAGGAAATGGGGGAATATAGAGGCTTTTTAATAGATACTGTCTTTATAGGCGGCGGAACTCCCACAAGTCTTAATGCACACGAGATAAAAAAGCTTCTTCTTGCCATAAGGGGAAATTTTCAAATTAAAGAAGATGCTGAGTTTACAATGGAGGCAAATCCCAAAACTCTTGATGAAGAAAAGCTTAGTATAATGAAAATGTATGGAGTGAATAGATTAAGCATAGGAGTACAATCCTTTTGTGATAATGAGCTTTTTAAAATAGGACGTATCCACAATGCAGAAATTGCAAAGGAAACAATAGCCCTTGTAAGAGAAAATGGTTTCAAAAACATAAATATTGACCTGATGTTTGCGCTGCCCGACCAGACCATGGAAAGCTTTAAAAAGAGTTTGGAGGCGGCAGTAGAAAATAACATTTCTCATATTTCCTGCTACAGCCTTATACTTGAGGAAAAGACTCCTCTTTATGAGGAAAACAAAGAAGGAAAGCTTGTTTTGCCTGATGAGGATACCGAGCGGAAAATGTATGACTATGCTTGTGAATTTTTAGAAAAAAATGGCTATGAGCAATATGAAATTTCAAACTTTGCAAAAAAAGGATATAAATCCCGCCATAATATTAAATATTGGAAATGTAATGAATATATAGGGATAGGACTTGGTGCACATTCATATTTATCTGGAGAGAGATTTCAAAATACTGAGGAAGCGGATAAATATTTGTCGGGAGAATTTCATCTTGACAACCGTGAGGCGCTTACTCTTTCCGATAAAATTGCGGAATTTATGATAATGGGACTAAGAATGAGAAAAGGAATAGAAAAAAAAGAGTTTTCCAAACGCTTTGGAATGGAAATTGAAGCAGTTTACAAAAAAGAGCTTGACAAATTTTTAAAAAGCGGCTTTTTAATTGAAGAGGATGGAAATGTCTTTATTTCAAAGGAGGGAATTTCTGTCAGCAATTCAATAATGTGTGAATTTGCAATATGTAATGTAAAAATAAATGATTAAAATTATGAATAATTTGTAAAAATAATAATAAACACTTGACTTTTTATGATAATAATGGTATTTTATACTTGTTAGCACTCAAACAAAATGAGTGCTAACAAAAAGCTTGCTGTGATTGATTCGAGGTGAAATCAATGGAATTAAGTGAAAGAAAGCAAAAAATTCTAAAGGCGGTTATTGATGAATATTTAGGAACTGCCGAGCCTGTAGGCTCAAGAATTATTTCAAAAAAGAACGAGCTGGGACTCTCAAGCGCCACTATCAGAAATGAAATGGCTGACCTTGAGGGAATGGGCTTTTTGCTGCAGCCCCATACATCAGCGGGAAGAATTCCCTCAGACAGTGGCTACAGATTTTATGTAAATTCTCTGATGAAAAAATATCAGGTGAGCATGGAGGCAATGGAGAGCCTTAAAAATGCTTTGAGAGAAAAATCAAATCAGCTTGAGTATATAATAAAAAAAGCTGGAATGATAACCTCAGCACTTACCAATTATATCACTGTCTTTACAACTCCCGAGGCAGACGATTCGCAAATTAAAAAGTTTGACCTTGTATATCTGGGCGGCGGGAATGTAATGCTCATAATTGTAACCCGCTCAGGGGTTGTGAAAAATCAGATGATTCCATTGGGGATTAGTGAAAAAGATACTGCTTTTTTGGGAGAAATATTAAATAAAAGGCTTTCGGGACTTTCTGCAAGCGAAATAAACTTTGAAAAAATTCAAAAGCTGCAAGCCGAAATGCAAAAGTATCATAAAATTGAGCCCAAAGTGCTTATTAAGATAATGAATTTTGTTTATGAGGCAATTGAGTCTTTTGACGAAACCCACGTTTTTGTAGAAAATACAAAATCCTTGTTCCGCTATCCTGAATATAGCAACCTTGAAAAAGCTCAGGCTATGATGGAATTTTTAGAGGATGAAAAAAAGCTTAAAAAGGTTATTGATGAATTTGATAATGAAAAAGGGGTAAGCATTAAAATCGGAGGCGAAAATGAAGCCGAAGAGCTTAAAGATTGCAGCCTTGTAACAGTTAATTATTCTTTAGGTAACAAAAAGGCAGCAGGCAAAATCGGGGTTATAGGGCCTAAGCGTATGGATTATGCAAAGGTTATAGCTAATCTGGATTGTATATCGAGTCACATAGACCAGATACTTTATCAGTTATATATAGGAGAGGATGGTGAATAAAGTTGTCAGAAGAAAAAAAGGACATAGAACAAGAAAATATAATTCCTGAGGCTGAAGCAGAAGAAACTTGTGAACAAGCAGATGAAAAGGAAGAAAAAATAGCTGAGCTTTCAGAAAAGCTCAAAGAATGGGAAGATAAATATATGAGGCTTTATGCTGAGTATGACAATTTCCAAAAACGCAGTAAAAGGGAAAAGGACGCACGTTATGCAGATGCGGTTGCAGATGTTGTTGCAGAGCTTTTACCTGTAGCAGATAATCTTGACCGTGCATTGGCAATAGAAACCGAGTCAGATGAGGCAAAAAAGGTTTTAGAGGGCGTTAGCATGGTGAAAAAGCAAATGTGCGAGAGCCTTGCAAAGCTTGAAGTGTCAGAAATTTTGGCAGTGGGTGAGGAATTTGACCCTAACTTTCACAATGCAGTTATGCATGTTGAAGATGAGGCTGTTACAGAAAATACAATAGTGGAGGAATTTATGAAGGGCTATAAATACAAAGACCGTGTAATTCGCTATAGTATGGTTAAGGTGGCAAATTAATATTTAAATGTTAATTTTAAAGATGTATTTTAAAATTACCTAATATTTTTTAAATATAGAAAGGAAATGAATTTATTATGGGAAAAATTATAGGAATTGACTTGGGAACAACAAATAGCTGCGTAGCAGTTATGGAGGGCGGAAATGCCAATGTTATCACCAATTCAGAGGGCGCAAGAACAACACCGTCTGTTGTAGCTTTCCAAAAGGACGGCGAAAGAATTGTAGGTCAGGTTGCAAAGCGTCAGGCAGTTACTAATGCAGACAGAACAATTATGTCAATAAAGAGAAAAATGGGAACAACCGAAAAGGTTGAGATTGATGGCAAAGCATATACTCCTCAAGAAATTTCAGCAATGGTTTTAACAAAGCTTAAGCAGGACGCAGAAAGCTATCTTGGTGAGCCTGTAACTCAGGCAGTTATTACAGTTCCTGCATATTTTAACGATTCACAGCGTCAGGCAACAAAGGATTCGGGAAAAATTGCAGGTCTTGAGGTTTTGAGAATTATAAACGAGCCTACAGCTGCAGCACTTGCGTATGGTATGAGTGACAAGGACCAGACTATTATGGTCTATGACCTTGGCGGCGGAACCTTCGACGTATCCATACTTGAGATAGGCGATGGAGTTTTTGAAGTTCTTTCAACAAATGGCGACACACACCTTGGCGGTGACGACTTTGACCAGAGAATAATTGACTTTTTGGTTGCAGAATTTAAAAAGAATGAAGGAATTGACCTCTCAGGCGACAAAATGGCAATGCAACGTCTTAAGGAGGCTGCTGAAAAATCAAAAATTGAGCTTTCAACCACTACTACATCAAACATAAATCTGCCATTTATAACCGCTGATGCAACAGGCCCCAAGCACTTTG
>JAZURZ010000159.1:0-17391 GCA_045606465.1 Clostridia bacterium
GGCAGGTAACAATCTTTGTGCCTTCAGCCTTACCGCCGAGAAGCTCAATGCAACGCTTGCTTACAAATCTGTGAGAAGTGCCGTGGAAGCCGTAACGACGGATGCCGTACTTTTCGTAATACTCATAGGGAAGAGCATACATATAAGCTTTTTTAGGCATTGTCTGATGAAAAGCTGTGTCAAAGACAGCAACCTGAGGAACATCAGGCATTATTTTTGCACAAGCTTCAATTCCCGTGATGTTGGGAGGGTTGTGCAAGGGAGCAACAGGGATACATTGCTTAAGAGCCTCCATAACTTTACCGTCAATAACATAAGAATCTGCAAAGAATTCACTTCCGTGAACTACTCTGTGACCAACTGCATCAATTTCGTCCATAGATGAAATAACGCCATACTCTGAATTTGTAAGAGCATCAAGCACCATGCGTATTGCATCTGCGTGGCTTTCCATTTTTTCTTCTATTTTCTTTTCAACACCCTTAATTAAATTCTTGTGTTGAAGATTTGAGCCCTCAATATTTATTCTTTCGCACAAGCCCTTTGCCATAACAATCATGCTGTCCATGTCGATAAGCTGATATTTTAAAGATGAGCTTCCTGCATTAATTACTAAAATTTTCATAGTAGTCAAAATCCTTTCTAAAGATTATTTGTTATCCTGCGCCTGCACACAAGTGATTGCCACAACTCCTGCAATATCTTCAGCAGAGCATCCACGTGAGAGGTCGTTTATAGGCTTTTTAATACCTTGTAAAACAGGACCATAAGCTTCAGCCTTTGCAAGTCTTTGTGCTATTTTGTATGCAATGTTTCCTGCATTTAAATCAGGGAAAACTAAAACGTTTGCTTGTCCTGCAATAGAGGAGCCAGGAGCTTTTGAACTTCCAACTGAAGGAACTACAGCTGCATCAAACTGCAACTCGCCATCGAGCTTTATGTCAGGGCGCTTTTCCTTTGCAAGACGTGTAGCTTCCTGCATTTTTTCAACAAGGTGGCTTTTTGCACTGCCATAGGTTGAATAAGAAAGCATTGCAACCTTAGCCTCGGCGCCTACAAGCTGTTCAAATGAAGCAGCAGATGAGATTGCAATTTCTGAAACTGCATCTGCATCAGGGTCTTCGTTAAGACCACTGTCTGCGAAAACAAATGTGCCTTTTTCGCCATATTCGCAATCGGGAACAACTATAACAAAGAATGCAGAAACAAGCTTTGTGCCTGGCTTGGTTTTCAAAATCTGCAATGAAGGTCTTATAACATTTGCCGATGAATTACATGCACCTGCAACCATACCATCAGCCTCACCTTCGTTAACCATCATTACACCATAATAAAGTGTATTTTTCATGGTTTCTTTAGCTTGCTCGGGAGTTATTCCTTTAGATTTTCTCATTTCATAAAATTTGTCTGCATACTCAGCGGTTTTTTCGCTTGTTTCGGGGTCAATTATGATTGCACCTGAAAGGTCAAGACCTTTTTCAGAAGACATCTTTGCAATTTTTTCTTTGTTGCCCAAAACTACAATTTTTGCATACCCTTCCTTTAAAACAGTTTGAGCAGCCTCAAGAGTTCTTATGTCCTCTCCCTCAGCAAGAACTACTGTCTTAATGTCGTTTTTTGCACGGCTTTTTAGTGTGTCAATAAATGAACCCATTTTTCATATCTCCAATCTTATTTTAAATATAACATATATATTATAATACTTTTTTTGAAAGTTTTCAAGTGCAGTATGAAAATTTATTGACAAATTTTGTCCGAAATTATTTAAAATAATAATTGCCTTTTTGTATATTTCAATGTATAATGTAGATAAAATCATTAATTTTTTATATTGAAAAGGAAAAAAACTATGAGAATAATGGGAATAGACTATGGCGACAGCAGAATAGGAATTGCAATGAGTGATATTATGGGGTGGACTGCGCAAGGAATAAAAACTGTGCAAAACAGAGGAATAGAAAAAACTCTTACTGAAATAAAAACAATAATAGAGGAATATGCTCCCGAAAAGGTGGTAATAGGACTTCCTAAGAATATGGACGGAAGTGAGGGCTTCAGAGCCGAGGCAACATATGAATTTGCTGAGAATTTTAAAAAAATTTTCAATGGTGAAATAATTTTCTGGGACGAGCGTCTTTCAACTGTTGGAGCGGCAAAAATATTAAATGATACCGATACCTTTGGCAAAAAAAGAAAAAAGGTTTTAGACACAGTTGCGGCATCTTTAATTCTTGAAGGGTATCTTAACAGTATAAAAAACAAATAAAGCTTGTATATTTTTTAAAAATAAGGGGTATAATTTTTATTGACCTCATAAAAATACATTTACCCCCTTTAAAAAAAGCAGTGCTGCGGTGTTACTATTGTAGCACTGCTTTTTGTATGCTCATTTTATGTAATTAAAGGTATTTTTAAAAAACATATTCCCAAATTAAAATAATTGTAGTATAATAATTTTAAGAAGATTTGTTTTGCAAGCTGATTTTTTTGTTTTGATTGTAGGGTTAGAAAGAAAGGGTGTTTTTTTAAAAATGAGAATAGAAAAGCTTGAAATTAACAAAATAAAAGTGACCTTGTTTGAAGAGGACTTACAGATGTTTAATATAAATATATCAAATATAAAACCAAATTCTCCTGAGATTTATTCTTTTTTGTGTGAGATTATGAAAAAGGTGAAAACCCAGACAAATTTTAATCCTTATGAGGGTCAGGTTATTGTAGAGGCAACTCCAAAAAATGACAGGCTTGTTCTTACAGTGTATAAAAATGATAATGATTTACATAAGAAAAAAATAAATCCCAAAAACATAAAGCATATAAGAGCAGTGAAAAAATCAACTGATGAAAAATGTGTAGTATTCGAAAGCGATAGCTTTGAAGATATGTGCCGGCTTTTGAAAAATTGTGCAGGGAGCATTAACGAAAAAACTGCACTTTATAAAAAGGGAAAAATTTTCTATCTTGTGACCTTTGAGCAAAATCCGGATTTGAGAATGAGAGAATTTGCACACATTGTAAAATGCGGCAAAAAATATGAGCTCTTTTTAAAGGAGCATGGGAGTTTGGTGGCAAGAGGAGAAAAGCTTTTAAATATTGTTAAGTTTTTAAAAAGTGAAAAATAAAAAAAGAATAAAAAAATACTGTGGCATAATGTGTGTTGTGAACCAAGAGTACCGCAGTATTTTTTTATTATTATAAAGCAAAAAGTCAATAAAATAAAATTGGCAGAGGTTATTATTCAAGCTCAAATGCTCCTGTATATAACTGATGGTATGTTCCTTTTTGTAAAAGTAGTTCCTCATGGGTTCCTCTTTCTATAATTCTGCCTTTGTCAAGAACCATAATTACATCGGAGTTTTTAACTGTAGATAATCTGTGGGCTATAACAAACACCGTTCTGTTTTTCATAAGTGAGTCCATGCCCTTTTGCACAATTTGTTCGGTTCGTGTGTCAATGCTGGAGGTTGCCTCATCAAGAATCATAACAGGTGGGTCCGCAACTGCCGCACGAGCAATGGAGATAAGCTGCTTTTGCCCTTGGGAAAGCTCGCCCCCGTCACCTGATATTATTGTGTCATAGCCATTGGGGAGCATTTTTATAAAACTATCTGCATTTGCTAATTTTGCTGCACGATAAACTTCTTCGTCGGTTGCGTCAAGCTTGCCATATCTGATATTATCCATGATGGTTCCGCAAAAGAGATTTACGTCCTGCAAAACGACGCCTAAAGAGTGTCTTAAATCGGATTTTTTAATTTTGTTTATATTAATATCATCATATCTGATTTTTCCGTCGGCAATGTCATAAAATCTGTTGATGAGATTAGTGATAGTTGTTTTGCCTGCACCTGTAGCACCCACAAAAGCAATTTTCTGTCTTGGTTTTGCATAAAGGTCAATGTTGTGAAGGACAGTTTTTTCCTTGTTGTAGCCAAAATCAACGTCATAAAAACGAACGTCACCGCAAAGCTCGGTATAGGTAATACTTCCGTCAGAATGAGGGTGTTTCCATGCCCAGACAGCATCGGAAGAAGAACTTTCAACCCACTCTCCGTTTTGGTCTTTTTTTGCCTTTACAAGTGTGACATAGCCATTATCCTTTTCGCTTGACTCATCTAAAAGCTCGAAAATTCTTTCTGCGCCTGCAAGAGCCATGACAATGGAATTTAACTGCTGGGAAATCTGACCTATAGGCTGAGAAAAGCTTTTTGAAAGGAGCAAGAAAGAAGATATTGCACCTATTGAAAGATTTGTCACTCCGCTAAGAGCTAAAATTCCTCCAATAGCCGCAATCAGAGCATATTGAAGATGCCCCAGATTTCCCATTATAGGCATTAAAATATTTGCAAATTTGTTTGCTTGGGTTGCATTGTTGCAAAGCTCGTCATTTATCTCGTCAAATTTATATTTTGAAGCTTCTTCATGGCAGAAAACCTTAACAACCTTCTGACCATTTATCATTTCCTCGATATATCCATTAACCCGTCCCAAAGATTGTTGTTGTTTAATAAAATATTTTGCTGAATTACCGCCTATTTTGCGAGTGACTGTGAGCATCACAAAAACCATCACAAGAACAACTATGGTAAGATGAAGGCTTGTGTAGAGCATACTTATAAAAACTGCAAAAATGGTAATAAGGGCAGAAAAGGTATGAGGAAGACTTTGTGATATCATCTGCCTTAATGTATCAGTATCGTTTGTGTAGTGGCTCATTACATCGCCATAGGTGTGAGTATCAAAATATTTAATGGGCAATGTTTGCATATGGGAAAACATTTCGTCACGTATCTCTTTTAGAACTCCTTGTGAAATTGGAACCATTATAAAATTCTGAAGCCACGCTGCAATGATTCCCACAAGATATATGCATGCCATTACACAAAGTGCTTTTAAAAGCCCACCAAAATGCGGATTTACTTCAAGGAGCAGGGGAGAGATGTACTCATCAATAAGAGTTTTTAAAAACATTGAGCTTATAACACCTGTAATTGAACTAATTATTATACATATAAAAACTACAAAAAATGGGAGTTTGTAGCTTTTTGTAATATATCCGATAAGCCTTTTTGCTGTAGCTTTGGGATTTTTGCTTTTTCTTACAGGACCTTTTGGCATACCTCTCATTCTTTATCACCTCCTGCTTGAGAATAATAAACCTCACGGTATATTTTGTTTGTTTTCAAAAGTTCCTCGTGTGTTCCGAATGCATTGAGTTTACCATTATCCATGACAATAATTTTGTCTGCATTTTCAATTGAGGAAATTCTTTGAGCTATAATTATTTTTGTGGTTTCGGGAATATACTCAGAAAAAGCCTTTCTTATAAGGGAATCGGTTTTTGTGTCAACTGCACTTGTGGAGTCGTCCAATATCAAAATTTTTGGTTTTTTCAATAAGGCTCTTGCAATGCAAAGGCGCTGTTTTTGACCGCCCGACACATTTGTTCCGCCTTGTTCAATATATGTGTTATATTTTTCGGGGAATTCCTTGATAAAGTCATCTGCCTGCGCAAGACGACAAGCTTCAAAAATTTCTTCGTCGGTTGCGTCTTTGTTTCCCCAGCGCAAATTTTCGGCGATGGTTCCCGAAAAGAGCAGATTTTTTTGCAAAACCATTGCAACTGAATTTCTTAAAGACTCTAAATCGTAGCTTTTTACATTTTTGCCGCCAACAAAAAGCTCTCCTTCGGTTACGTCATATAATCTTGGAATAAGCTGAACAAGGGTGCTTTTTGAACTTCCTGTACCGCCGATTATCCCAATAGTTTCGCCTGAGTTTATGTCAAGATTTATATTTTTAAGGCAAAGACGTTCTGCGTCGGAAGAATAACTAAAGCTGACATTTTTAAAGGATATGGAGCCATCAGCTATTTCAAAAATGGGATTTTCGGGATTTGTAAGATTACATTTTTCAAAAAGAACCTCGCAAATTCTTCGGGCAGAGGAACGTGAAATAATTATCATTACAAAAATCATTGAAAGCATCATAAGACTCATAAGAATTTGCATTGTATATGAAAAAAGACTGGTAAGCTGCCCCGTTGTAAGGGCGGTCTGACCTGAGTTTACTATTATTTTTGCTCCGAACCAAGACAAAAGAAGCATACAGAAGTATGATGAAAATTGCATAAGGGGAGCGTTGAAGCTCAATAGTTTTTCTGCCTTTGAAAAAAGAGCATATATTCTGTCGGATACAGAATTAAATTTTTTCTTTTCATGCTCTTCGCGCACAAAAGTTTTCACAACTCTTATTCCTCTTAAATTTTCGCTAACAACCAGATTTAGCTTATCATAGGTTTTAAAAACCTTTTCAAATATAGGATGCGCATTTTTTGCGATGAGAAAAAGTCCTATTGCCAGAATGGGAATTATAGCAAGAAAAACCATTGAGAGAGAATGATTAATGTTAAATGCCATAGCGAATGAAAATATAATCATAGCAGGGCTTCTTACTGCTGTTCTTATAATCATCTGATATGAATTTTGTATATTGGTCACATCGGTTGTAAGCCTTGTAATAAGGCTTGATGAGGAAAATTTGTCTATATTTGAAAAGGAAAAATTCTGAATGTTATAAAACATATCCTTTCTTAAATTTTTTGCAAAGCCTGCCGAAGCGACTGCTGCAAATTTTCCCGACAATGCTCCGCAGGCAAGGGAAACAAGTGCCATCAGTACAATAATACTTCCTGTCCTTAATATATAGTTTAAGTCCTGCATCTGGATTCCTTTATCTATAATATTTGCCATAGTAAAGGGAATAAAAACCTCAATAATTACCTCCATGGTAACAAAAATGGGAGCAAGAAATGAGGGGAATTTATATTCTCTCACACTTTTTAGTAACTTTTTTATCAAAACCGACACTTCCTTTTTTAAAATAAAATATATGTAAGGTTAAAATAAATACATAAAAACACTTGTTATTATATCCTTTTTTTGAAAAACTGTCAACGAAAGAAGAAGATTTTTAATACATTGTTTACAAATAAAAGAATAAGTAAAAAAATATAAATTTTTTTGCTTTTTGTATTGTACTTTTTAAAAAAATAAGATATAATAAGATGTGTATGCAATTTTTTGGAAAACGGGGTGTTTTTTTGAAAGACGCAGTTTCAATTGTGAAATGTCCGGACTATGATAAGGTTGAAGAAAGCGTTAATCTTGCTTTGGAATATATCGGAGGAATAGAGCGATTTGTCAAAAAAGGAGACAGGGTTTGCATAAAGCCTAATTACGTTTTAAGAAAAAATCCCGACGATGCTGCAACCACACATCCTGCGGTTTTAAAAGCAGTAGTAAAGAAAGTTTTGGCAGCAGGTGGAGAGGTTGTTGTGGCAGAGAGCCCCGGAGGGGTGTATAGTGAGGGGATTTTAAAAGCATTATATTCAACCTGTGGGGCGAATGATGCAGTCTTGGGAACAAATGCAAAATTAAACTATGACACAAGCTTTTCTGAGGTTTCTTTTCCTGAGGGAAAAACTTTAAAAAATTTTCCAATCATAAATCCCATACTTGATGCAGATGTTATAATATCCCTGCCCAAATTAAAAACCCATTCAATGACTAATTATACCGGTGCCGTGAAAAATTTATTCGGAGTAATTCCGGGCACCTATAAAGCAGAGTTACATTTTCGACTAAACGAAAAAAAGGCGTTTTGCTCCATGCTTTTAGACCTTTGCGAGTGTGTGAAGCCCACCCTTTCAATTATGGATGCAGTCGTGGCAATGGAGGGGGAGGGACCTACAGCAGGGCAAAATAGAAAAGTCGGGCTTATAATGGCAAGTGCCAACCCCTATGCAATGGACTTGGTGTGTACCAATCTTATAGATTATGCCCCTGAAGAGGTAGAAACTGTAATGGGAGCATATAAAAGAGGTCTTTTTACAAAAAACATAAGTGAAGTAGAAATTTTAGGGGAAAAATTAGAACCTCTTGTTATAAAGGATTTTAAAAAACCTGACACACATTTTGATTTATTAAAATTGTTACCCCTGCCATCGGCAGTAAGAGCATGGATAACTGATATTGCGGGTTCAAGACCAAAAATAAATTATGACGAATGTATTGGTTGCGGAGAATGCTCAAGATGTTGCCCTCCAAAGGCAATAGTTATGGAAAAAAATAAGCCGAGAATAGACAAAAAGGCTTGTATAAAGTGTTTTTGTTGTCAGGAGCTTTGCCCTAAGAAGGCAGTGAAAATAAAGCGCAGCTTTGTTAATAAAGTTATGCTTAAATTTTCAAGATGAAAGGAAAAATAAAAAATGTTTAACATAGTTTTAGTGGAGCCTGAAATTCCCCAGAATACAGGAAATATTGCAAGAACCTGTGCGGCAACAGGCTCAAAATTACATATTGTAAAGCCTATGGGCTTTGCAATAGACGATAAAAAGCTAAAGCGTGCAGGACTTGACTATTGGCATCTTCTTGGTGTTAAGTATTATGAAAATCTTGCCGACTTTTTCGAACAAACAAAGGGCGGAAGGTATTTTTATTCTACCACAAAGGCACTAAATGCATATTCCGATGTGGAATTTTGTGACGGAGATTACATTTTGTTTGGAAAGGAAACAAAGGGCTTGCCGGAAGAGCTTTTGCATGACAACAAAGAACAATGCATTCGCATACCCATGATAGACGAGGCAAGAAGTCTTAATCTGTCAAACGCAGTTGCAATAGTTGTTTATGAGGCTTTAAGGCAGAATGATTTTTTCAAGCTTTGCGAAAAAGGGAAACTTACAAAATTTGAATGGTAGAAAGGAATTTAAAAAATGGCAAATATAAAAATAGTTATTGACACATCGGCAGATATGCCTAAAGAAATGTTAGAAAAATATGATATAGGTCTTATCAATTTCCTTACTATATTCGGAGATGACGCATATGTAGCAGGAGTTGACATAACAAACGAGGAGTTTTACAGACGACTTGAAGAAGAGGGAATAATGCCAACTACAGCACAGACACCATATGCTGATATGTATGATTATTTGCTTGAAGAAAGCAAAAAACATGAAACTGTAATTTATTTTACAATTTCTCAAAAGGCAAGCGGACAAAATCATACTGCACATATGGTTGTAGAAGAAATAAAGGAAAATGATAACCCTGATGCAGATATAAGAATTGTTGATACAAAAAGATTTTCAGTGTATATCTCTTCAGCGGCAATATATGCATCAGAGCTTGTGAAAAAAGGAATGGACGCAGATGAAATTATAGAAAAATGCGAAGAGTATATGCAGAGCTTTAAAGCATATCTTTTGGTAGATTCATTAAAATATCTTGAAAAAGGCGGAAGAATAAATAAAACTGCTGCTATTGTTGGAACTGTTTTAGATATAAAGCCGGTGCTTACAATAGATGATGGACTTATAGGACAGGCAGCAAAGCTAAGAGGCAAAAAAAAGCTTCCCCAAAAGCTGGTTGAGCTTGTTAAGGAGCACCCTGATTTTGATGAAGAGAAAAAGGAATTCATGGTTGTACACTCAGATAAAGATGCAGGAGATGCAATGGTGGATGCGCTAAAGGATGAGTTTGGTGACATAACCCTTACTATGTTTTCAGAGTTCGGTCCCATAGTGGGCACCCACACAGGACCAGGGTGTTTTGCAGTTTTATTCCGATTAAAACAAAAATGATTTAAGATAAATTGTTAAGAAATGGAGATTTTTCAAAATGAAATATATAGTTGTTCTTGGAGATGGAATGGCAGATTATGCAGTGGATAAATTTGGCGGAAAAACAATTTTAGAGGTTTCAGAAAAACCTAACATGGATTATATGGCACAACATGGCGAAATGGGACTTGTTAAAACTGTACTCGATGGTATGAAACCCGGGAGCGATGTTGCAAATTTGTCGGTTATGGGATATGATACCACAAAATGCTATAGCGGGCGTTCTCCATTAGAGGCGGCAAGTATAGGAGTAGAGCTTAAAGATAATGACATAACCTTTAGAACTAATCTCGTCACTTTGTCAGATGAGGAAAATTACGAAGACAAAACAATGCTTGACTATTCTGCAGGAGAAATATCAACCCAAGAAGCATCTGAACTTATAGAGGCAGTTGAAAAAGAATTACACACTGATTTGCAACATTTTTACAGCGGTGTAAGTTACAGACATTTGCTTGTATGGGAGGGAGGCTCAACAAGGGTTGATTTAACTCCTCCTCATGACATTTCCGATAAAAAAATCAAGGACTATCTCCCCAAGGGCGAGGGCGCAGAACTTTTGCTTGAAATGATGAAGAAAAGTGAGGCAATTTTAAAAAACCACCCTGTAAATCAAAAAAGAATTGCCAAAGGCAAAAACCCTGCAACCTCAATATGGGTATGGGGGGAAGGTACAAAGCCTAAGCTTGAGAGCTTTGAGACACTTTATGGCTTAAAAGCAAGCGTTATTTCAGCGGTTGATTTAATAAAGGGAATAGCAATCTGTGCAAAAATGAACTCCATAGACGTTGAGGGTGCAAATGGCAATTACAATACTAATTTTGAGGGAAAGGCACAAGCAGCTCTTGATGCACTTATCTCAGGAGATGATTTTGTTTATGTGCATCTTGAAGGACCCGATGAATGTGGTCATCAGGGAGACGCAGAAAAGAAAAAACTTGCGGTTGAGAGAATTGACGAAAAGGTTATAGGATTTTTAAGAGAGGAATTAAATAAAAAGGGAATAGCTTACAAAATGATGATTCTTCCTGACCATCCCACACCGATAAGCTTAAAAACCCATGTGTGTGACCCTGTTCCTTACATCATATATAACTCATCAGAGGAAACAGCGGGAAATGATACATATACTGAGGAAAATGCAAAAAAGACAGGAATATATATAGAAAAGGGTCATGAACTGATGAAGCATTTTTTAAATGACTGATTAGAATTTTTATTATAGGTCCAACAAAGAAAGGAGCCGAAATTACGTGAATTTTAAAAATAGCGGTCTGAGAATAACAGCGTATATAATTGCAGGCATAATAATTGTAGTAGGAGCATATTTTTTGTTGCCATACCTGCTTAAATTTACAGGCTACCTTATGAATTTGTTTTTGCCATTTATATTAGGCTATATATTTTCCCTTGCCATAAATCCGTTGGCAGACAGACTTCAGAGTAAATTAAAACTGCCAAGAGGCTTGTCAGCAATCCTTATGATAATTCTTACAGTTGGTATAGCAGGTGGAATTGTGACAGCTATAGTATGGAAATTTGTGGATGAAATCAGAAGTCTTTACAGTCATTATCCGCAAATTTATCAGGAAGCAGTACAAATGTGGGACAATCTTTCGGAAAAATTTTCCGACTTTTATATTGCAATGCCTGATACTGCAAGGAATATGCTTGACAATATGGGAAAAATAATGTCAGAAAGCATAACAGATTTCTTCAGTAGAACTCCTTTTGTTGAAAAGGCAGGTAACATTGCAAAAGGTCTTCCTGGAATATTTATAAGCATAATTGTGTTTTTCTTGTCGCTTTATTTTATGGTGACAGATGCAAGAACTGTCAAAAAGTTTTTTGGAAAAATAATTCCTGTAAAGGCGTCGGAAAAGCTGGTAGCTATCCGAACCGAGCTAAAAAAATATCTTGGCGGATATGTAAAAGCGCAGATGATTATAATGGGAATTGCCTTTGTGATAATTTTTACGGGACTTTCTATATTGAAAATTGATTATGCGTTGCTTATTGCGCTTGGAATTGCATTTTTAGACGCACTGCCTTTCTTTGGGAGCGGAGCAGCTTTGTGGCCATGGGCAATTGTAAGCTTTTTAAATGGCTCGATAAAAATAGGAGTAGGTCTTATAATAATATATCTTGCAATAGTATTTACACGCCAGATGATAGAGCCTAAAGTGGTAAGCAACAATATTGGAGTAAAACCCATATTGACGCTTATGGCAATGTATGTGGGATTTAAAACCTTTTCTATAGGCGGATTGATTTTAGGACCTGTTTTGCTCATAATTATAGTAAGCTTCTATAAAGCAGGTATATTTGCACCAATAATTAATTTGTTTAAAAAGCTTTTTATTCTGATGAAATATGAATATATAAAGCTTAAAAATATATTTAAATAACTGAGAGGATGGTATAAATGGACAAATTTTATATTACTACAGCAATTGCTTATACTTCAAGAAAGCCGCATATAGGAAACACCTATGAGATAATACTCACAGATGCGATTGCAAGATATAGAAGATATATAGGCGATGATGTCTTTTTTCTGACAGGAACCGACGAACATGGTCAGAAAATTCAGGAGATTGCGGAAGCTGAGGGAGTGACTCCAAAGGCATATGTTGACAAAATAGCAGGTCAGATTAAAGATATTGCTGACATGCTTAACATAAGCTATGATAAATTCATAAGAACAACAGATGATTATCATGTGGAATCGGTGCAGAAAATTTTCAAAAAGCTTTATGAACAAGGCGACATTTACAAAAGTGAATATGAGGGCTGGTATTGTACTCCATGCGAATCCTTCTGGACCGAAACCCAACTTGTAGATGGAAAATGCCCCGATTGCGGACGTGAGGTTAAAAAGACAAAGGAAGAGGCATATTTTTTAAAGCTCAGCAAATATCAGGACAAGCTTATGCAATATATAGAAGAACATCCTGATTTTATTCAGCCCGAGTCAAGAAAAAAGGAAATGGTAAACAATTTTCTAAAACCAGGACTTCAAGACTTGTGTGTGTCAAGAACAAGCTTCAGTTGGGGAATACCAGTAACTTTTGATGATAAGCATGTTATTTATGTGTGGATTGATGCACTTTCAAATTATATAACCGCTTTGGGGTATTCGCCCGACAAAAAGGACGAGCTTTATAATAAGTATTGGCCTGCCGATGTTCATGTTATAGGAAAAGACATTTTGCGTTTTCATACCATTTATTGGCCCATAATGCTTATGGCACTTGGTGAGCCTTTACCAAAGCAGGTGTTCGGACATCCATGGATGCTTTTTGGCGAGGAGAAAATGTCAAAATCACGAGGAAATGTAATTTATGCTGAGGATTTGGTAAGACATTTTGGAGTAGATGCAGTAAGATATTATTCCCTGCACGAAATGCCATTTGCTCAGGACGGAACAATTACTTATGATACATTTATAAGCCGTTTCAATTCCGATTTGGCAAATACACTCGGGAACCTGGTCAACAGAACTGTTGCTATGATAAATAAATATTTTGGCGGAAAAATAGGAAGTTCTGAAAACGCAGGAGATTTTGATGAGGATTTAAAATCTACTGCACTTTCAGCAGTTTGCCAGGTGAATGAAAAAATGAAGACCTATCATATCGCCGATAGCTTAGACGAGATATGGAAGGTTGTTGACAGAGCAAATAAATATATTGATGAAACCATGCCATGGGTCCTTGCAAAAAATGAAGAAACAAATAAAAGACTCGAAACAGTGCTTTATAACCTGGCAGAAACCATAAGAATTATAGCATCGCTTTTGTCTTCCTTCATGCCTGCCACTGCAGAGGCAATAGCGGCCCAACTTGGAAATCCCGACATAAGCTATGAGAGCGTGTCGGAGTTTGGCAAAATAAAGGAAGGATCAATGGTAGGAGAGGCAACTCCACTATTTGCAAGAATTGACCCTGACAAGAAGCTTTCAGAGCTTGCAGAGGAAAATAAGCCACAAATTGAGATTGCGCCTTTTAAGGACTATATTGAATTTGAAGATTTTGAAAAGCTTGACATAAGAGTCGGCAAGGTTATAGAATGCGAAAGGGTTAAAAAGTCTGAAAAGCTTTTAAGATTTACATTGGAAGTGGGAAGTACTACACGTCAGATTCTTTCAGGAATTTCAAAATACCACACTCCTGAAGAACTTATAGGAAAAAATGTCATTTTTATTGCAAACCTAAAGCCGAGAAAAATGATGGGCTTAGAATCCTGCGGCATGATTTTGTCTGCAGAGCATGATGGTGAGCTTTCTCTTCTTACTACTATAAAAGAAATTCAGTCGGGAGCAGAAATTGTATAAAAACAAAAATTTATAAGCATAAATAAAAAACGAAAGGGAAAATAAAATGAGAGTTTCAAAATTGTTGTTGCCAACTTTAAGAGAGGTGCCATCTGATGCAGAAATAGCAAGTCATCAGCTTATGATGAGGGCAGGCTATATAAGAAAGCTTGCAACGGGCATATATTCCTATCTTCCTTTGGGAATACGCACATTGAAAAAGGTGGAAAATATAATAAGGGAAGAAATGGACAAAGCAGGAGCACAAGAGCTTTTAATGGCAGCACTTTTGCCTGCGGAGGCATATCAGGCATCGGGAAGATGGGAGGTTTTTGGCGATAACATGTTCAAGCTAAAGGACAGAAATGACCGTGATTTCTGCCTTGGACCCACACATGAGGAATTGTTTACCCAGACTGTCAAAAACGAGGTGCGCTCCTACAAGGAATACCCCATGACCTTGTATCAGATTCAGACAAAATATCGTGACGAAGCACGCCCCCGTTTTGGAATTATGCGAAGCCGCGAATTTATAATGAAGGATGCGTACAGCTTTGACCGGGATAATGCAGGTCTTGATGAGTCATACAAAAAAATGTATGATGCATATTGCAGAATTTTCACACGCTTAGGACTTGATTTTACAATAGTTGATGCAGATTCAGGCGCAATGGGAGGTAGTGGTTCTCAGGAATTTATGGTAAAATCACCTGTGGGTGAGGATGGTATTGCTTATTGTGATGCTTGCTCCTATGCTGCAAATTACGAAAAAGCAGAATGTGTTCCTGAGGAAAAAAGCTTTGAAGAGGGAGATTTTGCCATGGAAATGGTGGAGACCCCAAATGTTCATACAATAGAGGAGCTGGTTGGCTTTTTCCAAACCAAAGACCATGTATTTGCAAAGACGATAATTTATAAAGCAGATGACAAGTACATTGCAGCAATGGTAAGAGGCGACAGAGAAATTAATGAGGTAAAGCTTAAAAATATTGTTGGTTGCATTGACGATTTGGAGCTTGCCGAACCTTTTAAGGTAAGGGAAATAACAAAAGCAGAGGTTGGCTTTGCAGGCCCAGTAGGTCTTGATATTGATGTCTATGTCGATTTGGAAGTTATGCAGATGAAAAATTTCATAATTGGTGCAAACAAGACAGGCTATCATTATAAAAATGCAAATGTCGGACGTGATTTTACACCATTTAAGGTTGCAGATATAAGGGTTATAACCGATGGAGATAAATGTCCGAAATGCGGCAAGCCTATAAAGACTGCTCAGGGAATAGAGGTAGGACACATCTTTAAGCTTGGAACTAAATATTCAGAGGCTCTCGGTCTTACATATGCTGACGAGAGCGGCGAAGAAAGAGTTGTTGTTATGGGTTGCTACGGAATTGGTGTAACACGCTGCATAGCTGCGGCTATTGAGCAATGCCATGACGAAAATGGTATGATTTTGCCACCTGCAATAGCTCCTTATCAGGCAATTGTTGTTCCGGTAAATACAAAAGAGGAAGAACAAGTAAAAATTGCAGAACAAATTTATGAGGATTTAAAGGCGGCTGGAATAGAAGCTTTGATAGACGACAGAAATGAGCGTTGCGGCGTGAAATTCAAGGATGCTGACCTCATAGGAATACCAGTAAGAATTGTAGTAGGAAAAAGATGCGGCGAGGGAATTGTAGAATTTAAAAAGCGTACAGATGAAAAATCTGTAGATATGCCTATAGAGGAAGCAAAAGAAAAGGTTATTTCTTTCATAAAGGAAAGCCTTTAATTGAGCAAAAAAACAAACCCCCAAAAGCTGAAAGGAAGCTTAAAGGATGCAATGAAGGACGCTGATGTATTTATAGGAGTTTCTGCTCCGAACATTGTTTCTTCTGACATGATAAAATTAATGGCAAAAGATTCAATAGTATTTCCTATGGCAAATCCCACACCTGAAATTATGCCGGATGAGGCATTGAGTGCGGGGGCAGCAATAGTTGGAACCGGCAGGTCGGATTTTCAAAATCAGATTAATAATGTGCTTGCATTCCCGGGAATTTTCAGAGGAGCATTAGATGTTCGAGCCAAGGACATAAACGAGGAAATGAAAATGGCGGCATCTTACGCAATAGCAAATCTTCTCAAAGACGATGAACTTTCAAAAGATTACATAATTCCAAAGGCATTTGACAAAAGAGTAGGAAAAGCAGTTGCAAAAGCTGTTTCACAAGCCGCAATAAAGAGCGGAGTTTCAAGAAAATAACGAAAGGTTGGAAAATGATAAAATGGCGAATTTAGAAAAAGAATTTGATGAAATAATCAAGGATTGTTACAATCTTTTTCGTGACAAATTGACCGACTATGGTCCCACATGGCTTTTTTTCAGAGATGCATCGTTAGTAGATCAGATGTGGATAAAGGCAAAAAGAATTGCAGTCTTAGAAGAAAATCATGATGAGGCATTGGTAAATGAAGGAAGAGAAGGAGAATATATCGGGATAATAAATTATGCTCTTGTAATGCTCTTTAGAATTTTATATCCTGAAAAATTGCCCGAATATAAAGAAATTCTCGTAAATCCAACAATAGCCGACGAGGTAAATACAGACGACATTTTAGAGCTTTATACAACAATAATTGGTCAGGTGAAAGAGCTCATGATAAGAAAAAATCATGACTACGGCGATGCATGGCGTGGAATGCAGCAGACCTCAATCACCGACCAGATTATTATAAAATTATCAAGAATTAAAAAGATTATTAAAAATTCAGGAGTTCTTTTGGTTTCCGAAAACATCGATGCTCAGCTCTTTGACATAATTAACTACTCTGTCTTCGGGCTTATAAGACTCAAGTAAATCAGGTTTTTTAAAGATGCCAAGATTTGGGGTTTTGTAACTGAGAGATATAAATAGAATAAATAGTATCAAAGTTGCAATTTTTAATAAAAAAGAAAATTTTGATATTTCGCAATTTTTTGCTAATTTAAACATTATTATAAATGCAATTATGGCGCTGATGTAGAAGATAACAACATCAAGCCACATAAGAGTAAAGCCCAAAACACCGCTATAGGTGTAAAAAAGTATAGGAATGACGAATGTCCCTGCTAAAAGTCCTGCTAAAATGCAAGATACAATGCAGGGATATTCTTTTTTTAGAAAATAATTTGCAATTGGAACAAAAAGAAGTGTTGAGATAAAAAAGAGCTTCATATGCTCCCATGTAGATTCACTTGTGGGAGTAAAAAGCCCAACTATATAATTATTATTGCTCCACTTAAAGACAAAATGTAATATTGTCCCGAGAACTGATACAAAAACTATTCCTGCTATGGTGATAAAAAAAAGTCTTTTTTTCATAAAAAAATCCTCCCCTTTTTAAAGATAGTCTATGTATTTTTCTT
>JAZURZ010000160.1:0-4414 GCA_045606465.1 Clostridia bacterium
AATTTATTCCTTTTTGCTATAAACAAACTTCGCCTCTGGGGCTTACCAAGAGTACGCTTTCGGGTAACCCAACAAAGCCATTAAAATGGCTTTGTTGGCTCAGTTTGTTCATTCTGCCTCTTTTTTACCTATCCCCGAAAAGGAGCTGTTTAAAATCTTTTATGTTTTTAAACAGCGCCTTTTTTATAAAAGTAAGTGCAAATTTCGACACATCATGAATTTATGTTTTGTTCCAGCTATGTTTTTTATAAAATTTTTGATATGTCGTTAAAGTATAAAAATTTCGTCCTTTAATTGTATTGAAAATCAGAAAAATATTTGATACAATCTGAATATATAATATAAAGGATGGGTCTTTATGGAAAAGATGTCGAATTTGAAGAAAAAAATAAAAAATGGTGAAAAAACAATAGGAATGCACATATGTTTAGATAATGTTTCACTTGCAAAAATTGCAGGAGCCTCAGGCTATGATTTTATCTGGATTGACCTTGAGCATACAAGTATTTCGCCCGAGAGTTTGCTTGCACAAATTATTGCAGTAAAAGCAGGTGGAGCTGATTGTATAGTGAGAGTTCCCCAAAATGATTTTACTTATACAAAAAAGGTGTTGGAAATGGGGGCCGATGGAATAATTTTTCCAATGATAAGAAGTGTTAAAGAAGCAAAAGCTTTAATAGACTATACCCTTTATCCACCCTATGGAAACAGAGGTTTCGGCCCTTTAAATGCAGTAGGATATGGTGCAGAGGATATAGGCAAATATATTTTAAATACCAGGGAAAACTTGTGTCGTTTTATTCAAATAGAACATATTGATGCTTTTAACTGCTTAGATGAACTTGTAAAAAATCCCTTTATAGACGGCTATATTTTCGGGCCGAAGGATTTGTCGGGCTCAATAAATGAGCTTGGAAAAGACATTGGCAAAAAGACTATAGAAATTATAAAAGAAAGCATAAAAATACTTAAAGAATCAGGGAAATATGCAGGTCTTTCGGTAGGCTACACAACAGAGGAAAACTTAAAATTCTGGCACGATTTAGGAATAGACATGATTTCATCGGGTGCAGATTATGAGTTTGTTTATCAGTGTGCGATAAAAAACAGATGTGCTTTGGAAAAAGTACATAAGAAAAATTATTAAAAATTAAAAAACAGGTTGTCTTTTGGGAAATTAGATTTCCTTATTAAGACAACCTATTTTATTATTTTAAATAAAAGTTTTTCGATATTCTCCGGGGGGCATACCAATATGTTTTTTGAAAAATGAATTAAAATAATATTCGTTGTTAAAATTAAGTCTTTCACTGATTTCTTTTAGGGAAAGGGTTTTGTCGGCAAGCAATTTTTCGATGTGTGAAATGCGTCTGTTCTGAACATAAGCATTTGGGGAAAGGCCTTCAAATTCAAAAAATATTCTGCCCAGTTGCTTTTTACTTAAATGACAATAGCGAGCAAGGTCTGAAACGCTTAAAGATTGTTCAATGTTATCTTCAATATATTGCTTTACTAAAGAAAGTCTGAAATCTTCGTCTGACAAATTTTTTTCGGCTTCTTGTTCCTTTAAGCCAAGAGTACGCAAAAAATATACAAGCATTTCAAAAACTCTGTTACCTATAAGAAGAGGTGAAATTTCTTTTTGATTTTTATATTCCGACACAATAAAATCTATGTTTTCCAAAAGAATTGGAGGGGTTTTAAAAAAAAGACAACTGCAAGGTGAGGAAAGCTTTTTTAAAAGCTTTTCTCCTGCTGAAAATGTTATGGAATATTTAATGGTATTTGGCAAAGAATTGATAAGGCGATGCTTAACCAATGGAGAAATAAGAATAAAATTTCCCTTGCAAACTTTATAAGAATTAGAAAGTATCTCATATTCCTGACAACCATTTAAGACAATATGTATCTCAAACGAGGTATGATAATGAAGTTTTTTTGCTGCTTTAACAGGCTCTTTTTCTATCAGTATTTGTTTAAGATAACAATCTTTTATGCCAAGGTCAAAAAAAGGAGCGTTAGAGGAAGTTATGTTTTTTTGTTGCCTGTATAATATTTTCATTTTATAACAATTCCTTTCTCTTTCTTTTTCAAGTAAGAGTATAACACAATTTGCGAAAACAATCAAGAAAAAATGTCCCAAAATTATAAAATATGGTCTTTAAATCGTATTGAAAAAAGAAAAAATGATTGATATAATGAAAAAAATGCTTTAATTTTAAAGAAAGGAAAATATTTTATGGAAAGCTTTACAACTATGATAACGCCGTATAAAAAGGACGGCAGTGTGGACTATGAAACAGCGAAAAAATATGTTGACTGGTATTTTGAAAATGGACTGACGGGAATTTTTGCAGTCTGTCAATCAAGCGAAATTTTTTATCTTTCTCTTGAAGAAAAGGTAAAATTAAACAAGGTAGTTTATGGGCGTGCACAGGAATTAAAAAGAACGAGCGGAAAAAACTTTACGGTTGTTTCCTCAGGACACACTTCCGACACCATAGAGGGACAAATAGAAGAGCTTAATGCAATTTATAATTCGGGGACAGATGCACTTATACTAATAACAAATCGACTTGACCCTGAAAATAAAGGTGACGATGTATTCATTGAAAATGCAAAAAAGGTTATTTCGGGGTTACCTGAGGATGCAAAGCTTGGTTTTTATGAATGTCCTTATCCTTACAAAAGATTGGTAACCCCTAAAATTCTTGATTGGTGCAAGAGTGTAGGACGTTTTGCTTATATGAAGGATACCTGTTGCGATGCTGATGAAATGAAAAGAAGATGCGAGCAACTGAAAGGAAGCGGATTTAAGCTTTTAAATGCAAATTGCCAGACCCTTTTGGAAAGTATGCAAAATGGCGCAGACGGATACTGCGGAATAATGTGCAATTATCATCCAAAGCTTTATTCGTGGTTGTGCGAAAATTTCAAAAATAAGCCTAAGGAAGCTGAAATTGTTCAGTCGGTGGTGGGAAGCTTAGGTTTTACCGAAGTAGGAATTCCTTACCCTGCATCGGCAAAATATCACATGAATTTATGCGGAATAAAGACCGAAGATATAGTAAGAAAGCCCGACGCAAAACCCATGGATAACTATTCAAGGTCATGTGTAGAGCAAATGAAAAAAGCGACAGACTTTTTGGAAAAAACTTTTAAAATATAAGGAGGTTTTTAAGGCTATGAAAGGAAACAATAAATGGAACTATACTCCCTACAGACCATTTCTTACAGAGGTAGGGGACATATACATATGCCGTGTGGTTCCAAGCGAAAATAGTATTCATTTTGAGTGGCTCAAAGAGGAAGAAAAAGAGTATAGTGTATATTATCGCAAGCGTGAGACGTGCGAGTTTGTGTTATGGGAGAAAACTTTCAAAAATGAGTGTGACATTTTAAATCTTGAAAGTGAAACCGACTACGAATTTTATGTTGTATCGGGAGAGAAAAAAAGCAGAGTAAGACTTGCACGTTGTGGCGAGTCAATAGGGACTGTAATTAATTATCTTCATCCCGATGATGAGGCATATGCCTTTTCGGGACGCTTTTTGTGCTCTCCCTCGTTGGTAACTCACCCCGATGGGTATATTCTTGCGTCAATGGATGTGTTTAATTTTCATGATCCGCAAAACCTAACATTAATATTCCGCTCGGATGATGAGGGAAAGACATGGCATTATGTCACTGAAATTATGCCTGCTTGCTGGGGAAAGCTTTTTCTTCATAAGGGAGAAATTTATATGATGGCGTGCTCTACCGAGTATGGAGATTTGCTCATAGGGAAAACAACCGATGGCGGAAAAACTTTTTCTGCACCTGTTGCACTTCTTCGTGGCTCAAATGGTAAAGCAGGAAGAGAGGGAGTTGGATTAAGTCCGCATAATATTACATATTATAACGGAAGAATTTATCAGGCTTTTGAATGGGGTTCGTGGGAAAACAAAGAGTATTGTCATGCGGCAGCTGTTATGTCGTGCGATGAAAATGACGACCTTCTCGTTCCCGAAAACTGGAGTTTTTCAGAGCCGAGAGCCTTTGACCATTTTGTGCCTGAGCTTGCACATTTGCCAAAAACAAATCAAACCATAGAGGGAACCATTGTAGATGATAAAAAAGGAAACCTTTTCAATGTAATGAGATTTGGAAATAAAGAAGGAAATGCACTTGTGTATAAAATCAATACAAAAGACCCTGATGCTCCTTTAGAGTATTCGCATTGTATGAAATTTCCGGGACATCATTCAAAGTTTTGCATAGTTTATGATGAGGTTTTGAAAAAATATTACTCTGTTATAACAAGAATTTACGATTGGGAAAACAAAGCTTATGCAAGAAATCTTTTATCGTTGGTATCTTCGGATGATTTAAAGGAATGGAAGGTTGTTTGTGATTTGCATGATTTTCGTGACCG
>JAZURZ010000161.1:0-2679 GCA_045606465.1 Clostridia bacterium
TTAGCCACTAAAAAAATCCCCTTGCGGGGTCCAGGGGTAAAACCCCTGGTCGTTTAAGGGCTTGGGGAAATCGAAATCCCCAAAACCTTTGCTTCTTTCGGTTACGAAAGAAGGCCTTCTCCCCTGGCAAAGGGGGAAAAGAAAATTCTAAACTAAAATTAAAATTAACCACTAATAAAAAAATTTCTTTTTTCTTTCTTTATCTAAAGAAACTTCCTTATATCTATGGCAAGCTTTTCCTCAAGATTTATAAGCCTCTTGGTTATATCCTTCGAAACCTCGTCTGCCGCTTTGTATTTGTTAAGATATTTATTAAGAGATTTTACACCCATATTGCAACCGTCGGTCATTAAATCTGCTATTGTATGATCGGAATCATTCATGGCAAGCTTCATGTTGGTTTTCATCCATGACATTCCCTTTGCAATCATTTCAGGCTCTTTTCCATCGTCTTCATATTTTTCTAAAAGCCCTTTTATCTCCTCTTCGAGCTCTATGTGCTCGTCCTTGCATTTAACAAGACGTTTTTTTAGTTCCTCATCGCTTACATATTCTAAAACATCGTCTATTGACGATACCCCCATTTTTACTCCTGCATCACATTCACGCAAAAGCTTTATTGTATCTTGTTCTATCATAGCATTTTCACATTCCTTTTTTTATTGATACAATAATTTTTCTCAAAACAAGCGATTATTATTCATTTAAAAAGAGAAGTTGATAAATATCTGTCCCCCGTATCGGGCAAAAGAACAACAATATTTTTCCCTTCATTTTCAGAACGCTTTGCAAGCTCAATTGCGGCAAAGAGTGCCGCTCCCGATGAAATTCCCACCAAAACGCCTTCCTTTTGTCCAATCATGCGTCCCATTTTAAAAGCATCCTCGCCCGAAACGCAAATGATTTCATCATACACATTTGTGTCTAAAACCTCAGGGACAAAGCCTGCACCAATGCCCTGAATTTTATGCGCACCTGCAACGCCTCCCGACAAGATGGGAGAATCTGCAGGCTCAACCGCAACTATTTTTATACTCGCCTTTTTTGACTTTAAATAATTTCCCACTCCTGTTATTGTGCCGCCTGTGCCGACACCTGCTACAAATATATCTACCTCACCGTCGGTGTCTTCATATATTTCAGGGCCTGTAGTTTCTTCGTGTACTTTTGGATTAGCAGGATTTACAAACTGTCCGCAAATTATGCTGTTTGGAATTTCTTCTAAAAGCTCCTCTGCTTTTTTAATGGCACCTGTCATCCCACTTGCACCATCAGTCAAAACAAGCTCTGCGCCATATGCACGCATTAGAATTTTCCGCTCCTCTGACATTGTTTCGGGCATGACTATAATTGCACGATAGCCTCTTGCTGCCGCAACCGAGGCAATGCCAATGCCTGTGTTTCCCGATGTGGGCTCAATTATTACCGAGCCTTTTTTTAGCCTTCCCTTTTTTTCTTCATCATCTAATATAGCTTTGGCAACCCTGTCTTTTACCGAGCCTGCAGGATTTAAATATTCAAGCTTTGCTAACACTTTTGCTTTTAAATTTAACTCCTTTTCAATATGCACAAGCTCTAAAAGAGGTGTTTTTCCAATAAGTTCATCAACCGATGTGTATATTTTTGACATATTTTTTCTCCATTTTAATTAAATTATATGATTTTATTTTTTACAAATATTTTTATAAGTATCATTCCCAATATCAATCCAAAAATCCCCTGAATAATATTGGCAGGGATATTGACCATGGAAGCAAAGAAACCATATAAAAAACCTTCAAATGTCAAATAGCCAAAAATCATTATCATTTCAGCTAAAATAGCACTCAAAAGCCTTGACAAAAACGTGCTTGTTCTTTTTTTTAAAAATCCAAAACCAACATGGCAAGCTACCGCCATAAGTCCTTTTATAATAAAGGTTGCAGGGGCATAAATTACATAGCCGGAAAAAATGTCTGCAAGTGCCGAGCCCAATCCTGCAGTGAAAAAAGCAAACCCCGGCGACAAAAGCCAGCCTGAGAGCAAAACAACACAATCTCCCAGATTTAAATATCCTTTAAGCGGAGATGGTATTTTTATTATCATTGTTGCCACGCACACAAGGGCAGCAAGCATTGAAGAAATTACTACTTTTTTTGTTGTATTGTTCATTTTAAAATTCTATCCTTTCTTTTTTAAAGTAATTTTAACATCATTTTCTTTTAGTGTCAACTGCTAATTATAAATTTTCCCATTAGTAAAAATCAGTATTATTCTAAAATTTAATGGTTATGATTATTAATAAAATTTCGTATGTTAAAAGAAAGGCTTATAGAAAAATTTTATGTCAAAGAAAAAAACTTTAAATCTGGATTATGCAAATCTTCTTTCTAAAATGTCTGTTAAAAAAATTAATCAAAATCCCCTTTATAAAAAGGCATTTCTTGATAGAAACGAAAAAATTGCAAGCGAATATAATCAGAATACTACTACATGGGATTGAAGTTTGAATTTTATGAAATAAAAAAACTACACATTCAAATAAATTAGCCACTAATGAAAAAAGCAAAAACCTTGCATATTCATAAAAATCAGCTATCAATAAAATCGGAACGACGCGCATATGTCGTTCCCTACAATTATTTCCTAAAAAAAACAACTCCCTCTCCCCTTAGTCACTAATGAAAAACTAATAAGGGA
>JAZURZ010000162.1:0-5014 GCA_045606465.1 Clostridia bacterium
TAATGAGGTTATACCATCATATAGTCTGAGCGGAAGAATGTTAATAAGCTTAGACGAACTATGGCGCTTTGGCGAAGTGAATTGGTATAATGAATCAAAAACAATAGGTGTAAATACCAAAAAATTCATCGAAAAAAACCCGGACTGGAAAACTCTTTTGCCACCATGGTATATATCAATAAAAACTTTAAAAGATGTTGTTTTTGTGCTTGAAAAAGAAGTGAATTGCTTTGAAACTATAGTGTCTATGGCAGAAGTCGGGAATTTGGGATACATAAATTTATCTAAAAATGATTACAATGAATTGTCAGAATGTAAAAATCTCCTGCAGGAACGTCTGTCATATATAGAAGAAAATAAATTTTTATACGAAAGAGGAAATTTATATCATTTAGTTTACAATGGAATATTTATGGTTGATAGTGTTAAACAATTATATGATTCGGTGAACAATCATACTCTGCGTTGGTTAACTGATAATGACTCTTATATAACAAGTATAACTGATTCTGTACTTCAATTTTCCGATGAAGTTTCGAGAATTTCCGGAAATATCTTTAATAATATAGTTCCATATATTGTTTTTGTATAAAAACTATACCCTTAAATAATTTAATATGTTAAAATCTACAAAGGGAGTTTTCATTGTGAAAACTCCCTTTGTAACCTTTACTTTATTTCAGCGACAGTAACGCCCATTTCGCCCTCGCCAAAGGTTCCGTTTCTCACGCTTTTTACATACTTATGGCGCCTTAGCATATCCTGAATTCCCTTTCTTAAAACGCCTGTCCCCTTGCCATGAATTATGGTAACAACTCCCACATTTCCAAGACAGGCATCATCTATGAATTTATCTACATTCATTAATGCCTCATCAAGAGTCTGCCCTCTTACATCTATTTCGGTGGTTGCAGTTTTGGCTTTGGAAGAAACAAATGTTTTTGTCTTTCCTTTCTCAGGGCTTTTTTCTTCATTTATTCGCTCCAAATTGCTCACATGAACGTCCATTTTGAATATTCCTGCCTCAACACGTGCCATTCCATCCTTATCGGGAGGCTTTATTATGCTTGCCTCCTGATCCATATTGATAATTCTGACGCTGTCGCCGGCTTTTAAATTTTTAGGTGGCTCTTTAAATGCCTTTCTCGGCTTTTGAACATCTTTCATCTGACGGTCTATTGACTCTTCCTTCTTTTTAAGACGTTCTCTTGAAGTTTTTACCTTTTCGTCAAGATTTTTCACTCCCTGCTCTCGCATTTTCTCTAAATCTCTTATTATCTCATTTGCCTCCTGCTTTGCGTCCATAACAAGAATTTTTGCCTCTCTCCGAG
This sequence comes from Clostridia bacterium, assembly GCA_045606465.1. GTDB lineage: Bacteria > Bacillota > Clostridia > UBA1381 > UBA1381 > CAKSQL01. The sequence goes on from JAZURZ010000162.1 coordinate 1,332, forward strand.
CCTCATCAAGAATTCTTGATTTGCTCTCTTTAAGCGAAATTCTTTCCTTTTCAAGCATTTCCTTTAAATCGGTTATTTCACGGCGCAATCTTTGAGCTGACTCTTTTTCCGACTTTGCCGCTGCACGATTTTGCTCCAAATCGGTAATTACGTCCTCGAATTTTATGTCCTCCTCGCTAAGGAGTTGATTTGCTCTTTGTATTATTTCTTCTGAAAGTCCAAGCCTTCTTGAAATGGAAAATGCATTTGATTTTCCTGGCACACCAATTAAAAGCTTGTAGGTAGGCTGCAATGTTTCCACACTGAATTCACATGATGCATTTTCCACACGCTCAGTAGAAAGAGCAAAAAGCTTAAGCTCGCTGTAGTGGGTTGTTGCAACGGTTTTTATTTTAAAAATTTTTAAATACTCAAGAATGGAAATTGCCAAAGCGGCACCCTCGGTGGGGTCTGTCCCCGCTCCAAGTTCATCAAAAAGAACAAGCGAGTCGTCATCAGCATTTTTTATAATTTTCACAATGTTAACCATGTGTGACGAAAAGGTGGAAAGACTTTGCTCTATGCTCTGCTCATCACCAATGTCTGCAAAAACTTTTTTAAAAATTGCCGCCTTGCTTCCCTCCCTTGCCGGCAAATGAAGACCTGCCGCTGCCATAAGAGAAAAAAGTCCGATAGTTTTTAAGGTTACAGTTTTTCCTCCTGTGTTGGGACCTGTAATAACCAAAGTGTCAAAATCTTTGCCCATATAAATGTCATTTGCAACTACTCTGTCCGACGGAATAAGGGGATGCCTTGCATATTTGAATTCTATAATCCCCTTGTCGTTAAGCTCAGGCTCATTTCCGTCATAGTCTAAAGAAAGCTTCCCCTTAGAGAATATAAAATCAAGATTACACATGGTTTCATAGTCTGACATAACCACGTCTGATACATCTGAAACCTCGACACTCAAGGATGCAAGAATTTTTTCAATTTCCTGCTCCTCTTTGTTCATTAAATCCCTTATTTCGTTGTTGGCGTTTACAACACTCATAGGCTCTATAAAAAGAGTTGCACCGCTTGAAGATGTATCATGCACAATTCCCGCAATTTCACCTCGGTACTCAGCTCGCACGGGGATTACATATCGGTCGGCACGCATGGTAATCAAAGCATCCTGCAGATATTTCTGGTAATGTGCAGAATGAATCATATTATTTAAGCTTTCCTTTATTTTTGCATTGAGAGTTTTTGTTCTTCGCCTTATTGACAAAAGCTCAGAAGATGCATCGTCTGCAATCTCATTTTCGGATAAAATCACACTGTTTATCCTGTCCTCCAGAGCTTTTTGAGTAACAAGCGACTCCCCTGCCGAGGACAAAATTTCAAAATTGTCGCCAAGCTCGCCAAGATATGCCTTTGTACGTCTTGAAACATACAAAACGCGGCTTATATCCATTAAATCCTTTGCATTTAATATTCCCCCTATATCGCAACGCTTAATTGCCGCCGATATATCAGGCACCGATAATGAAACAGGGGGAGAGCCAAGTTTTAAAAGAGCTGAAACCGCCTCTGTAGTTTCCTTTTGGGCATGACGAGCCGCTTCAATATCCCGATTTGGCAAAAGCTTTTTTATTCTCTCTTTTACCACTTCACTTTGGGTATATGCTAAAAGCTTATCTATGATTTTGTAATATTCAAGCACCTGATAGGTCTTAACTCTGTCCATAATTCCTCACTTTGTTATTTATTCATTTTCGCAAAAAGAATATTTTGATATTCTCACAGTATATACCGGAATTTCCTCACCATTTATAAAAACAGTATAGTCCTCAGATATTTTTTCTATGTATTTATAGCTTGATTTTGTGTAGCCATGTTCAAATTTTGAATATGAGAACATAATTTTTATCCCTTTTCATTATTTACATACTGTACTTGTGTCAGCTTTTTCTAACTTATATCTTTCCTTATGTTTTTTGTAAAATGAACGGGGCTTTAAAAGTCCCGTCCATTTTATAAAAACTATCTGAATATCTGATAAAACCAATTATTGTAAATTTCTTCGTTTTCTTCCCAATTAGTATAGTTGGGATTTGGTCTTGTACATGAGAAGATTGTTCCATAAGATTCTACTGCAATATAATAAATCTCTATATCTAATTCTTTCACAAAACTAATCGGCACACGAATAATATCATCTACGCTTACAATTTTGTTTTCAAATTCAATCTTTTTGTCGTCTGCCATTACAAAATTGTCGCCAACAAAAGCGCTGAGCTTTGTTATGCCAAAATCATTTTCTTCGGCAGTTATATATTCTAAGCCATTTTCAGGGAAGGCAAATTCACCCTCATACAACTCTTTTAACAAGTCAAACAGCGGTACATAGATTTCCCCATTTTCAACATAAGGCATCTGGTCTGAATCTACCCTGAAATACAACTCACTTGAATAAGTGTTTACATACTTATAATTGGGGTTTGGCATTTGGAAATCGCAATAAGACACAAGCTTCTCATCATCAACGTACTGAACCATTTGTGCATATCCTTCCAGTCCTATTTCTTTAGCAAAAGACATTGGTATATTTAAAACTCCTTCTATTTCTTTTACCTCTTTTACTAAAGGATGCTCCGAGCCATTTATCAAAACAAATTTATCTCCTGCACAAACCGAGAGCTCTTTAATTCCAAACACATTTTCCTCAGACGCTGTATAAACAAGACTGTGGTCGCCAAAGTAAAATTCTCCCGAAAACAAAGCTTTTACAAATTCATATACCGGCATATATATGACGCCATCTTCCTGATAAAGAGCCCTTTCTACTTCAAAATCATAAATTAGTGTCATGGGTTGATATATGTAGTTGTCAACAATTTCTTCCTCAGGGACAAGTTCTTCTTCAAGAATAATTTCTTCTTCGTTAATTTCTTCAGTTTCAACAAGCACTGCATATGAAATTGCAAACTTATTCTTTTCAATGTCATATTCAGTGCTTATATAATAAACACCCAGAAAATACAACAAATCTTCCACGCAGTATATTTCGCCGTCTTCCTCCGCAAGACAAGGAATCTCCACAGGTATTTGTTCATCATTAATTGTTATTGTATTACCCTCAATGCTTACAGTCTCACCATTTGCATAGGTAATGGTGATGACATCGCCATCTTTTTCTATATTTAATTCCTGCCCTATTTGCTCTGCTATGCTTTCTAACGGAAAATAAATAGTATTATTTTTGAAAATTGGTTCTTTTTTAGCCACGAAGTAAGTTTCTTCAAGCGCATAATTGGGTACTATTTCAGAGTTTTCCTCGGTAAGCACAGGCACGGTAACAGTTGTTTTGTTGTAGTTTTCGGTAGTTGTTTCGGCTTTTAAAGTAAAATCTACAAATGCCTGCTCACGCATTAAACCTTCTGTTGATTGTTCATTTGCTTGTAAAATATCATACACATTAAATCTGATATGAAGCTCTTCTATTTGTGCAGATATATAACCTTTTGAATCTTTAGTGATTTTAAGAACCATACCATTTTCGCCTAAAAGCGAAGTTTCTTTTATGACCTCAGATATTGTATCATAAATATCATTAATTGCATCATAATTTTGAAAATCATCAGCATTTTCAGCCATATTAGTCTTATAAAGCTCAATGTTCTCGAGCAAATATTCCTTTGCAGCCGTATCATCAAGCC